>NZ_JAMYRB010000015.1:0-134776 GCF_040321165.1 Mesorhizobium sp. M0500 | reverse complement strand
TCACCTTCTCGCGCGACCTTGTAGCCACGCTGGAGCGCCAGGAGGTTACGCGGGTCGGCAAGGAAATGGCCGCTGCGCGCGGCCTCACGTTCCAGCCAGTCCAGCCCGGCAACCATGTCGGCGGCAGGCTGCTAGGCTCGGTCCGTCTTGCCAGCGGGCGCTTCGCCATGCTGGACGACGGGCTCGGGTTTCAGCTGGTGCCGTGGCAGCCAATGCTGGAGAAGCGCATCGGCCAGCACATTACCGGCTTCGTGCAAAACAGCGGCGGCATCGACTGGAGCTTCGGCAGAAAGCGCGGCTTGGGGATCGGGATGTGAGGCCCGCCGCGCGCAACCCTGCAGGAGATCGCGCTGACGCGGGATCGAGATCGTCACCGGCAGGTTGGCCAGCCAGCGTTCACGGCTAACAGATCTTTATTCCATCCTGAGTTGGCGGGAGGCCTTTTCGCTCATAGAGACCTGCCCGAGCCATGCCGCTCTCCGCTGGTCTAGCCTAGCAAGCGGCCTACGGTACAGAATGAGCCTGCGCTGCCGGGGCTGGCTGAAGTGGAGCCCGCAATCCTGCGCTCAACTGATCAACGGCCGACTACGGTCGCCGCAACCTAACGCCTGGGCGATCGCCATTGGTAAACTCCACGCCTTCGGCTTCAAGAGCGGCACGAATTTTTGCTTGGGTTTCGGCGGATACCATCAGACCGTTTTTGCCGTCGCTTTCGCAGCGCTTGATAGTCGGAACGGATACACCAGCCCGGCGGGCAAGCTCAGCCTGGGCGATACCGATCAACGCGCGGGCTGCCCGCATCTGTCCTGCTGTCATCAAAGTCTATTGATCCCTTTAGATCATTCCTATATGATCCAAAGGTATCAGTGATACCCTTGGGCCGACCGGTCCGAGGTGCGGCTAGGCACGGTGTTGGCGCACCGTCCCCAGCCTGACCAAACCCAAGCTTCTGAGGAGCTCGGATCATGGCTTCTCTATTCGGCGGCTTGGGGTCAAGCGCTTTTGTCATTTTCTGCCTTACCAGCTTCTGACATCATTCGCGGGTTCGTGCTTCTCTCCGGGATCGGCCCATTGGCCCTCCCTTGATGGGATTCAGAGAATAAGGCGGAACAATCTGATTCGCGTCCTGGCCAGCATGACATGACCGGTGCGCCCATGATCGCGAACTCACCTCATCCTTCGTCCCGCGAAGGACGTGCTTCCGCGCTGGGCGGAACTCTCTACCTCTTCTTCCCGGCCTTTTGTCACACGGCTGACGCCATGGTTTCCCGCGTCCAGCGGAACTCGCTGTTGTCCAGCCACATGCGGTGCATGACGACCGCCAGGCGACGTGCGAGCGCGACTATCGCCCTGCGCAAGCCGACGTTCATCGCCCAGGCCTTCAGCCATGACCATTTCTTCACGTGCGTCAGCATGACTTGGGCTGCTTCATAGAGCAATGTTCGCATCATGCCGTCCCCGCAGAGTGAGATGCCTCCAACGCGCTTGCTTTCGCCGGACTCGTCGAGCTTCGGTGTCAGCCCCAGGATCGGCCCTACCGCCTTGGAGTTTCTGAACCGTTGTGGAATGTCGATCGTCGCGGTGTACGCGAGCGCCACTATGGACCCGACACCAGGGACCGTCATCAAGCGCCGGCAGGTAGCATCGCCCCTGGCGATCGCCAGCACTTGTCTGTGCAGGTGCGCAAATTCCTCGCGCAGCTTCCGCCTGGCGGCCAGCAGTGGCTCCATGATCTGTTCGAGATCGGGCATGCATTCGACAAGCTCACGGATGCGGTCCTCGAACTTCGCCGTTCCCACGGCGCCGACCTTGAGCCCGAAGTTGCGCAGAAGACCGCGGATGTCGTTCTCGATCGCGATCGCCTTTTCCTGCAAGATCTTGCGGGCCGTCAGCAGCACCCGGCGCTTCTGGCTCGTCAGCGTCTTGATGTGCACCGGGCGGAATAGGTTGACCCGCATCATCTGGGCTATGCCGCGCGCATCATTGCGATCTGTCTTGTTCGGCTGCGCCTTCAGGAATGCTTTCACATGACGTGTTTCGATGCAGATGACCGGCAGCCCGGCCCTGGCCAGCCCCTCGAATAGCCACTGCGACAAGGGCCCTGCTTCGAGCCCGACCCGTTCGACGTTCCAAGTCGAGTCCTTCAGCACCGCAATGATATCGTCAGGGTGGCTGACCACCTTCACCTCACGACAAATCCTGCCGGTTTCGTCGACAACGCAAACGGCGGTTTCCTTCACCGAGATATCGAGGCCAACAAAATGCTTCATGTTGCGCTTCCTTTCCTGATGCTTGTGGCTGTCTGGACAGACCAAGTTATCATCAGCTCGAAGCGCAACACCTCTTTGCATCACCTTTGAAGATGGGCTCGAGCCGAATACCCCATCTGATTCCGACAATACCATGACTCCGCCCTTCGTCACTCGCAGGCGAATGCTTACCGCAGGGATGATCACGTCAACGGCTTTGGTTGTTGAGAAAAGTACTGTTGCCGGCAACGCAGCGGCGACGAGCACGCCCCCCTCCGATCCAGCGCTGGCGGTTTGGCTTGAATGGGAGAAAGCCCACAAGCTGACAGAGCAGCTTTGCCAGGGGCAGCAGCGCCTCGAGACGCAGCTTGTCCACAGCGTTGGCTTTCCTTGTGTGAGCATCAGCCTGCCCGAGGGTGAGGACGTGACGCTCCACTCGATCGAGGCGCTCCATAGCGTGCTCGGCAAAGGGCCGGCTATGGCGGCTCTGCGCGAAAAGGCCGAAGCTGATTTCGCGGCGCATCAGGCACGCTGGGATGCGGCTGCCGAGGAGACCGGTTACACCGCAGCGCTCAGGGCTGAGCGCGAGGCTGGCGAGCGGGCTGAGCATCTGCTGGAAGCGTTCTCAACCACCCCCGCCACTACCCTCGCTGGTGTAGTGGGCAAGCTCGATGCCGTGTTGCGAGAGGGCGAGGCCTGGGAGGAATGCTCAGAATTCCCTTGGCCGCAAATCCGCTCGGCGTTCAGCGATCTGATGCGCATCGCCGACCCGATGATGCCGGAACAGTTCTTTCACGGCGAGCAGCGATCCAAGGTTCGCAGGCCGTGGGCTGGCTGCTGTATCCGAACCTGACAGACGAAGATCGAGGCGAGATGTCACATAGGGCTGCCATCGGGTTGCTGCTGGCAGAACGCACACTTTCTCCCCGTTGCGGGCGGTTTCGAGATCGGTCGTGGCTGGGATGCTTTGTGCCGGCGGTTCGACGCGCCGCATCGTCCGAAAGAAGCCGGAATGCGTCTAAGCTAGCTTGGCCGACCGATCCACCGCACGATTTCATAGGCAGGCATCGGGCGGCGAAAACCCTTCAGCGTCAGTTCGCCAACGGCGACGGACTCAACCAGTGATTCGACGGCACCAACGACCCGCTGGCTCACGAGAATCTGGCGCGGCCCGGCTTCCTCGCACAATCGGGCGGCATGGTTCGACACTGTGCCTATCACTGCATAGTCGGCGCGCTGATCGAAACCGATCCGCCCGATGGTTGCATGGCCTCGGGCGATGCCGATTCCGAAGCCGAGCAAGTGGTCGCGCTTGCGCCATTGCTCCGAATGCTCGTCAATCGCATCACGCATCGCCGTAGCCATGCAGACGGCTCTCTCGGTATGGTCGGCGCAGGGCAGTGGATCGTTGAAAACCACGACGATACCGTCACCCACGAACCGCTCGAGAGTCCCCTCGTGGCGGACAATTTGTTCACCAAGACAGGAATGATACTCGGCAAGAACGGTCATGACTTCTTCGGGTTCGGCGGTCTCTGCGAAGGCAGTAAAGCCGCGCAAATCGCAAAAGACAACGGTCACCTCGCGACGGTGGCTCTGCAAGAGCGCATCTCCATTGCCCGCCGCAACGATGAGGTCGGCGACCTGTTCGGGCAGGAACCGCCTAAGCCGCGCCATTCGCTCGAGCTCCGTCACCTGGTCGGCCACGGTTTGCTCGAGCGAGCGGTTCCAGTCGGAAAGTTGCGCGGCTTGGTCCTCAAGGCGTTTGGCTTGGCTCGCGACAGTGTCGTGAAGCGCCTTCTGACGCAGCATCGAGCGCACCCGCGCTAACAGCGCCCTGTGCTCGAAGGGCTTTGTCAGATAATCGTCGCCACCGGCGTCCAGCCCATCGACCACGTCGCGCGTGTCGGCTTTCGCGGTGACCAGAATAACGGGGATCGACCGCAGCGATTGATCGTGCTTGAGCATGCGTACCACACTGATGCCGTCGAGCTTCGGCATCATGATGTCGAGGAGGATCAGATCCGGTGTGAGATCGCGGGCCGTCGCAAGCCCCTCTTCACCATCCGCGGCAGTCACCACTTCGTAGCCATTCGCCTCGAGCCGCATGCGCAGGATCTCGAGATTTTCCGGGGTATCGTCGACCGCGAGAATGCGAGGCGGATTGTGCAAGGCACTGTCTCCCCTCAGGAAAGGAACTGGCGAATCTCGGCGAGCAGCTGGCGCGGACTGAATGGCTTGGCAATGTAACCATCGCACCCTGCAGCAAGGGCTTTCGCCTCGTCGCCCGACAGTGCGTAGGAGGTGACCGCGATGATCGGAATGTGCCGGAGCGCCGGGTCGGCCTTGATGCGGCGGGCCGCTTCATACCCGTCGATCACCGGGAGCTGAATGTCCATAAGGATCAGGTCCGGCCTGTGCGCTCCGGCTGCAGCGATGCCGGCGGCGCCGTCCGCTGCCTCGATCAGTTGGTATTCGGTGGTGGCGATGAGGTCGCGGATGATCTGGCGGTTGTCCTCGGTGTCTTCCACCATCAGGATTCGTTTGCTCATGCGGCCCTCACGTCCTCTTGCACCCGGATCGGTATCTTCAGGCGGAATGTCGACCCTGACCCGATCACGGACTCGACGTCTATGGTTCCGCCATGCATTTCGACGATGCGCTTCGAGATCGCCAGGCCAAGACCTGTGCCACCCTTCTGCCTGGTGCTGCTGTTGTCGACCTGCTGGAATTCTTCGAAGATGAGAGCCTGGTCCTTGGACGCGATGCCGGGACCTGTATCCCGGACGGTGATCTCGAAATGTCCGTCGGCCGCGCCGGCAAGAATGTCGACCGCACCCGTTTCGGTGAACTTGACGGCATTGCCTGCAAGATTGAGCAGGACCTGCATCAAACGGCGTTCGTCCCCGCGGCCGATTGGAAGGTTCTCGCCAACAGTCGTTGAAAGCTCAAGACCCTTCGCTCGTGCCAGCGGCTCGACAGCCGTAACGGTCAATCGAACAATCTGCGCGACGGAGTAGTCCTCGATCGCCAGCGTGAGCTGGCCGGCTTCGATCTTGGAAAGGTCGAGTACGTCGTTGATGAGCCCGAGAAGGTGACGGCCGTTTGCCTGCACGCGCGCGACGGTCGTCTTCGCCTTGTCCGGGAGTTCGCCGTAGATGCCGTCGACCAGCAGTTCTGTGAAGCCCAAGACTGAATTGAGCGGTGTCCTGAGCTCGTGGCTCATATTCGCGAGGAACTGGGACTTGTGGCGGCTAGCTGCCTCCAGCTCCCGGCCTTTCTCCTCGATCTCGCGGAACAGCTTGGCATTCTGGATCGCGAGCACCGATTGGGCTGCGAAGGTCTCCAGCAGATGGACAACTTGCTCATGGAAGGCACCTGGCTTGTGGCGCCTGACGACCAGTGCACCTACGATCTTGTTGGGCATCAGCAGCGGAACGATCAGGATACCGCGATATCCGGCTTCGACGATCGTCTTTCTTACGAGGAAGGCTGAGGCCTCCTGGCTCAGGTCGGGAAACTGCACCGGCATGCAGCGCCCGGGTGCGTCGCCGATCCCCATGTCGGCCAGCCCGATCGTCTGGTGTGAGACTGCGGCGATAAGCTCATCGCTCATACCGAAGTTTGCGCGCGGACGGAATTGCTGCCGCGTGCTGCTGAACACGTAGATGGTGCCAGCATCCGTCTCCGACAACTGGACCGCTTTGGCGACGATCGTTTTCAGCACTGTGTCGAGATCCAGCGTCGAATTGACCGCCTTGCTCACCTCACCAAGCGCCTCGAGCTCACCAACAGACGCGGCAAGCTCGCGCGTCCGTGACTGCACCGCCTCGAAGAGCCGCGCATTCTCGATGGCGATCACCGCCTGGTCGGCGAATGTCTCGACGAGCGCGATCTCCTTGGGATTGAAAGATTGCGGCTCAACCCTCGTCATGACGAATACGCCAACGAGATCACCTTCCCGCAACAGCGGGGCAGCGAGGACGGTGCGGAATCCGCCTGCCTCAGCGATCAGGGTAACGCGGTAGTCCGGATCGGCGGTCACGTCTTCGATTTGCACGATCCGCCGTTCTTCGATTACGCGCCCTACGGCGGAGCCCCGGCCTGCGGCAAGCGCTGGAAGTGGATTGGCGTCGACATAAGCGCGGAAACTGGGCGGGTAGCCATGCGTCGACACATAGCGGAATACGCCGTCCAGCAACTGCACGATACCACCCTTGTCGGCACGGCAGAGCCTGACAGCCGATTCCACCAACGTATCGAGCACAACCTGCAGATCGAAGGTAGAGCGGCTGATAACCTTCAGAACGTCTGCAGTGGCTGTCTGCTGCTGAAGGGCCTCGTCGAGCTGCTGGGTGCGCGTCTCAATCTCCTGATACAGGCGCCCCAGCTGGTCGGAGGTCTGGTTGACGTTAGCGGCGAGCACTCCAAGTTCGTCGCGATTGGCCACGGCAACCTGGTGGGCGAAGTCGCCGGCCGCTATCTGACTGAGACGCGTCTCGATCTTCTTGACCGGTTCGATCAACGACCAGGAGATGATGTAGCCAAGCGCAAGCGCGAGCAGGATGCTGCCCACAGCAAAAGCGACCACGATCATTCGAGAGGTGCCGTACGCCCCCTCGCTCGCTTCGATGGCCGCGACCATGTCGGCTTCGGCCATGTTGACCAGCTGGTTCGTCAGCCGCTCGAGGCGGTCGGCCGACGGCATGATCTCATCCAGCTGAACCTTGCGCGCCTCCGCCGTGCGACCGGCGCGGAAGAGCTCCGCGACATGCATCACGCCGGCCGCAAGCCGTTCGTACTCCTGTCGGACCTGGCCCAGCACCTCCGCCTCAGTTTCAGCGACGAACTCCATGCGGTCGAGGTCGTAGCCAAACTGGTTGAGCTGGCGCAACGCCCCATCCAGCATCCGGTCGTCCTGAAGCAACAGGGCGGTGGAGATGCCGTAGAGCTGGGTTGTCGTATCGTGCTGCACCTGGCGATAGGCCGCGATCCTGCGCTGCAGCTTGATCAGCTCGTTTGTTTGATCATTGACCCCACTCAGCACCTGCAACCCGACGGCCCCGAGCACGATCAACAGGCCGACGATCGACAGGAACGCGATCAAGAGCTTGGTCTGGACGCGCGCCGGCAGCCGGGCAACCCAGCCGACTAGCCGGTTCGTTATGTTACTTGGATTCGTCCAAGAGGCTGAGAAGGTCACCCCGGAACTCCTCTAGGTCGAACCGAACGCCAAGATACTGTACGCGCAACATGCCCCTAGGGTCTATGAGCGACGTCAGCAACGTGTGGTCGACGTCACCATCCGCCGTTTTCTTCGCGATGACGCCGTATTTCCGTCCAACCTCATGGACAACCGCCGGATCACCGGTAAGGAACGACCAGCCTTTCAGATCGGCGCCAAAATTCTGCGCATATTCTTTCAACACCTCAGCCGTGTCGCGCTCCGGGTCGACGGTTATCGAAATGAAGGCGATCTTCGATCCGAACGCAGAGCCTAGCTTCTCCTGCACACTGGCCATATGGGCGGTCAGCATCGGGCAGACGTCGGTGCAGTACGTATAGATGAATGCAACGGCGACCACCTTGCCGCGAAAGTCGCGCAGCGACACGCGTACACCGTCCTGCGAGGTCAGGGTAAAGTCCGGCGCTGCTCCGATCGTCGGCAGGCGCAGGTCGTGCGCCGCGTCATGCGCAAGTGCCGGCCAAGGGGCAAGAAATGCCAGTGCCAATGCGCATGCCGGCCAGCCCGTCACGTCTTCAACTCGCGCTTGACCTCGTTGAAGAACTGCCAATCGGTGCCATTCGCGATGATCTCGTTTGGGCTCGACTTGACAATCCCGGCTTCATGCAGCCGCAGCGAGAAGAACCTCATCGTGTCCTCGGGATCGAAGTCGCGCCAATTAGAGTATGGGAGCTCGCGGAGCGACTGCACGGCGTAGTCGTATTGTTCGGTGTGTCCGCCATCCACCAAGAGGCGTGCCACCCGTTCCGGTTCGGCCGCGCAGATATCGGCCGATTTGATGATGGCCCGGATGACGCGCTTGGTGGCAACTGGATTTTTCTCGGCATACGCGGCGTTGACCGCCAGCATGCAGCAGTAATATTGCGACCACGGCCGGTCCTTGGAACTGTCGAGGATGACGTGGCCGACTTTGCGGGTGCGCAGGTCCTGAGCCTCAGGCGGAAAAGCCAGGAAGGCGTCGACCTTGCCCTCGGCGAAGAGCTCCGCCGGCTTTGCCTCGCCGACGATCCATTCGATGTCGCGTTGCGGATCGAGGCCGACATAGGTCGCCATGGCACTGACGAAGATATGCGGATCCGACGATAGATTGCCGCCGACGCCGACTTTGCGGCCCTTGAGATCTGTGATGCTCTTGATGTTCTCGCGTCCGAACAACTCGTAGCAGCCGACATGGACTCCGGAGATCACCTTGATCGGGGCGCCAGTGTCGACCGGAATGATTAGGGCCGTGGCAAAGTCAATGCCGAAGTCGATGTCGCCGCGCGCCAGCATCTCGGTCTGGGCGATACCGGCCTCGGCGGCCACGAAGCCGAAATCTGAGAACCCCTCTGCGCGGATCAGATCCTCTGCGACGTACTGCGGAGCGATGCAGATACCAGGCGCTGCCGCAAAGCGGGCGATCGTGGTTTCAGGTGCCGCTTCGGCTGCTACCGCATTGCGGCCGTTGGCAAGGCCTGCTGCAGCGAGCGCAGACAAGCCTGTGAGGAAACGGCGACGGTTCTGGACAATCTGCATAAGCCTTTCCTTCCCTGATGGGACACGACGTTCGGCGATTGCCTACGTCTTCAACTCCTGCTTTAGTTGATAGAGAAAGCGCCAATCCGTTCCGGTGGCGATTATCTCTTGCGGGCTCGACTTGATCATGCCCGTTTCGTACATGCGCAGCGCGTAGAAGCGCATCGAGGCTTCGGCATCGAAATCCCGCCATCTGTCGTACCGGAGGTCGCCAAGCGTTTGCAGCGCGAGTTCGTAGCTGGGGACGAAACCTCGATCGACCAGCTGCCCTGCAGTCCATGACGGATCTGAGACACAGAGGTCGGCGCCCTTGAGGATGGACCGCAGGACGCGCTTTGTCGCCGCCGGGTATCTGTCTACATAATCCGCAGTCGCGGAAATCATGCAGCAGAAGTGCTGCGACCACGGCGGGTCGGTGGTCGAGTTGAGGATTGTGTGGCCTACTTTCCTGGAGCGAAGTTCCTGCGTGCGGGGCGGTTGGCCGAGCACTGCATCGTACTTTCCTTCGACGAAGCCTTCCGCAAAATTGTGCTCTTCGATAACCCATTCGATGTCGTTGACGGGATCGAGCCCAACATAGGCGGCCATCAGAGAAACCAACACGTGTTGCGGCGAATCAAGCGTAAAGACCCCAACCCGCTTTCCCCGCAGGTCCGAGACGCCTTTGACGCTGTCGTTGGCGATCAGTTCGAGGCACCCGGAGTGCAGTCCGCTTAGTACCCTGATCGGCACTCCTGCATCGATCGACGCCAGATGAATCGGCACATAGTTCACACTGAAATCCGTCTCGCCGTTTGCGATCCACGCGGAATGATCAACCTTCTTGTCACCTTGCACATAGCGGACATCGGTGAATCCCTCGGCGCGCAGCATCTCTCCGGCGAGGTACAGGCCCGCCCAGCAATAGGCGCCGCCGATGTACCGCGGCAGGCGGACGGTGGTCGTTTCCGGAGGCGGCTCCCCTGCGGCGTTGGATGCGCGAATGTTGAATATCGCCGCACTGCCGGCCGCCGCAACGCCGGCCAGGAAATGACGGCGACTCTGGATGATTTGCATCTCCACGTCTCCCCTTGAGACAAATGGGATCAGGTTTTCAGCTCACGCTTCAACTCGTCGAGGAAGCGCCAGTCCGTTCCGTCGGCGATGATCTGTTGCGGGCTCGATTTGATCATGCCCGTCTCCTGCATGCGGAGTGTGTAGAACCGCAGGGAGTCTTCAGGATCGAATTCCCGCCACCGGTCGTACCGGATATCCTTCAGCGTTTGGAGCGCGTAGTCATACGATGGGACGAAATCGCGATCGACCATCTGCCGGGCCACCCTCTGCGGATTCGACACACAGAGGTCAGCCGCCTTGAGGATGGATCGCAAGACCCGCTTGGTCGCCACCGGGTACCTGTTCACGTAGTCCGTTGTCGCGGAGATCATGCAGCAGAAATACTGTGACCATGGGCGGTCGACGGCATTGTTGAGTATCGTGTGGCCGATCTTCTTGGCGCGCAGCTCCTGCGGCTGGGGCGGCGTGCCGAGGAATGCATCGATCTTTCCTTGGACGAAGAGCTCCGTCGGGGTGGCATCTTCAGTCAGGACCCATTGGATATCGTTCACGGGATCGAGCCCGACATAAGCGGACATGAGAGTCAGCCACACGTGTCGCGAGTTATTGAAACCATCCACGCCCACCCTCTTGCCCCGCAGATCCGCGACGCTGCGGATGCTCTCCTTGGCGATCAGTTCGAGGCATCCCGAGTGCAACCCGGTTAGCACCTTGATCGGCACGCCGGCATCGATCGACGCGATCTGATTCGGCGGAAAATTCACAGAGAAATCGGTCTCACCGCGTGCGATCCATTCCGATTGGTCGACGCTTCTGTCGGCTTCCACGTAGCGAACGTCGGTGAAGCCATCTGCGCGCATCAGTTCTCCGGCGATGTACGCGCCGGCCCAGCAGTAGGAACCACCAACCCACCGCGGCAGACGAACCGTCGTTGTTTCCAGCGACGGCTCCGCGTGGAGTGACTCCGGAAGACCGACGATGCCGGCAGCGCCCGCCATTGCAGCGCCGGCCAGGAATCGGCGGCGGGTTTGCATGATCTGCATCCGAACGCTCCTCTTCCGAATCGCAAACGACAATTCTGGCCGGAACCGAGCAAAAGAGGTTCCGGCAGAGGCAGATGGTCTCGTGGGCGCGACGAGTAGTTGTGGATTCTAGCGCGCCCAGTCCGCTGCGGGAGTCTTGCGCTCTCAGTCGCCGGCTCATTTATTAGCAACCGACGATATGCCACGATACGCCCAATTTGTGTTGGCTGCGAGCGCAAAACTTACTCGCGCCAAACGTCACGCCAGCGCCTCGCTGTCAGGGAGACCGCTTCCGCGGTTGCGAATGCCACTTCGAGTCTAATGCGGCCTGCATCGGCCCAAAATTGAACGAGCGGCAAGCGGCTCTGTCTGTTGGTGAGCGGATTGTCCGCCTCGCGTCCCGGCCCCTCGGCCATTAGGACCCCTAGGTACAGGCCATTTGCCTCGCGATGGGCCATATAGCTGGCTTCGATGACTTTCTGGTTGGCCGCCAGCCCGTTGGCGAACAACTCGTGATCGGATGCCATTTGCCGCTCGGGCTTGGAAAGTTGACGTTCTCCCGCCCAATCCCATCCAATTGCCGGGCACGTAGGTAACACGGATACTTCACCACTCCGAAATCACATCACACGCAGCCGCCGTCTCTGTCTGATCTTTGAACTTAAACATTTCATTGGAAAATAGCCGCAACCATCTTTCATCTTGCCGCGTATGGTCCGATCATCTGCCGGTGCAAGTTTGAGGACATGCAATGAAGAAGGTCGCTGCTCTCCTGGTACTTTCCCTCGTTACCATGCTGCCCGCCGTGGCAGCCGCGCAGTCCTGCCTGCCGGAGCTTGGGCCATCGCCGCCGCAGGATGCTATGCAGCTGTATCCCGGCGGTGTCGAGAAGGCGCTGGCCGCGCTGCCGGACATCGTCAAGAAAGTCAAGGAAGCATCCGACGTCCCCGGCTTCGCCGTGGCGGTGGTGCATGGCGGCAAAATGATCTTTGACGAGGGCTATGGCCTTCGCGACAACCGGGACGACACTTCTAAGGTCAGCAGCACCACCATTTTCCAGGTCGCCTCGGTGTCGAAGTCGATCTCCGCCACGGTGGCCGCGATCGCCATGACGAAGGACCACAGCTTCGACTGGGATACCCCGGTCGGCAAGGTCTGGGACGGCTTTCGCCTCAATCTCGACTATGTCTCGGGCAACGCCACCATCGGCGATTTCTTCGCCCATCGCTCGGGCCTGCCGATGGCGGCGGGCGACGAACTCGAGGATCTCGGCTTCCAGCGCAAGCAGATCGTCGGGAGCCTGTGGATGGTGCCGCTCGATCCCTTCCGCATCTCCTATCACTACGCCAATTTCGGCACGACGGTCGGCGCCGAGGCAGTGGCCCACGCCGAGAAACAGCCTTGGGAGCCGCTGGCCAAGAGCCTGTTGTTCGATCCGCTCGGCATGCGCTCGAGCAGCTATCGGCACGAGGACTTCATTGCCGCCGGCAAGAACCGCGCCCTGCTGCATGCGCGCGTGGCGGAGAATGTGTTCGAGCCGCTCTATGACCGCGACCCCGACCAGCAGGCGCCGGCGGGCGGCGTCTCCTCCAGCGTCCAGGATCTTGCCAAGTGGATGATCCTGCTGCTTGGCGACGGCACCTATAACGGCCAGCCCATGATCGACCCGAAGATCCTGCAGCCCGCCATCACACCGCAGAGCGTGACCTACCGCGGCGAGACGCCCGATACGCGGGCCAGCTCCTATGGCTATGGCTTCAATGTGGGGGTGAACGCCAATGGGCGCACCACCATGGGCCATTCCGGCGCCTTCCTGCTCGGCGCCGGCACCACCTTCCAGATCTTGCCCTCGGCCGATGTCGGCATCGTCGTGCTCACCAACGGCTCCCCCGTCGGCGCCGCCGAGGCGGTCGCCGCCAGCTTCATGGACATCGTGCAATATGGCCAGGTCACTCGCGACTGGTATCCCTACATCAAGCCGCGGTTCATGGCCTACTACAAGCCGGTGGGCGACCTCGCCGGCAAGGACAAGCCGACGAACCCCGCCAAGGCGCGCAGTCCATCCTTCTACGAGGGCCAATATACGAGCAACTATTTCGACACCGCCACCGTGCGGGCCGATGGCGACAAGCTGATGCTCGAACTCGGCCCCAAGCCCATGCAGTTCACGCTCGAGCACTGGGACGGCGACACCTACGCCCTCACGCCCCGCGGAGAGAACGCGCCGACCGGCTCGCTGTCATCGGTGAAGTTCGTCGGTTCCCCCGACGGCATTCGAGCGCGGGTGATGACGGTGGACTATCTCAATGAGAACGGGTTGGGGCGTTTTCAGAGGTAGGGGGTGGAGGCGTCGGGTGCTTCATACACCCTATGCCGTCGAAAAGGCGAACCGGCCGTCTGCAAGGTGATGCCTGAGATGGCGGATTTGTGACGGTTCGCTTCCGGGCATGGAAATCAGGAAGCCGGCATTTGCTCGGGACCTTCCGACAAGCTTGTCGGCTTTGGCCAGCCGCTGATCCGAAGCAGACCGACGGCTCCCGGCCCCAAATGCGACACTTGGAGGTTGGCTCGGCGAGAACAGATCCTGGCGCAACCACGACAACGCTGAATGTCGTTTCGGTTCCTCGTAAGAAGGGCGACTTACCAAGTGGCCAGGTCCGCGTCTTGCGATACGGACTGAGATACAAACTGTGATACAAATCGCAATGGAATCTTGGGAAAAACGCTTTAAAATCAATGTGCGATCGTGTTGCTTCTCGACCGCACCATCAAATTCGAAAGCGGAATCTGTTACACGTTGAATTCGGGCACGGCAGGGAGCGTCCTTGTCGGGGCACGTGCCCTTTGCCTGATTACGATCGCGAGTTTTGCCCATGCGAAGAGGCCATCGGCGGGCATGGCCATCTATCGATAGGCGCACATGATTATTCGCGCACCAGGCGTCCGGTCGCCCACCAGATCACCGACACAACAATGATTGATGCGTAGCCGTCCACGGCATAGTGCCAGCCAGTGAACACCGATCCGTACAGGATTAGGGCTGCAAAGGTCCAACCGAGAACGAGCCGGCGCTGGGTGTGGTTCGAGGGGCAGCTCGATCTCGACCCTGATCGGATGGCTCATGGCCTATGGTCCAGCGACGACCAAGGGTGGCCCGGTAATCTCCATATCGAATTAGCACCTTTGCGCTTGCCTTGAAGGCATTCTATCCTGGACGGTAGTATCCGCTCGTGGGCATAGAATGTCGGTACTGCCTTCCTTAAGAATTTACGCGCCGCTCAACGCGGTGCTGGCTGCGACTGGGCTTGTGGCGGTGGCTACGCTCACGACACCGGACCTGTCCGGACGAAGCAGACTGGCTTTGGCTGCCGTGCTCGCGGTCATTTGGGGCGTCTATCTCCTGGAATTGGCCGAGAAACTGCTCAAGCGCCGGGCGGGAGACGTTCGGGACAGGACGCCGGCAATCGCCATTGATGTGCTCGCGGTTTTGGTTCCACTCGCCGCATTTCTGCTCGTCGGCACGCCCGACCGGAGCCTCTACTGTGCTGTCTGGCTGCTGAAACCGCTGCGCGATTCAACTTTCTTCCCGCTGCTGGGCAGAATCCTGACCAACGAAGCGCGCAACCTGATCGGCGTCGCCACGGTCTTCGGCATCGTTCTTTTCGGTTTTGCGCTCGCAGCCTATGTCATCGAGCGCGACGTCCAACCGCAACAGTTCGGCAGCATCCCCCAGGCAATGTGGTGGGCGGTGGTCACGCTGTCCACCACCGGCTATGGCGACGCTATTCCGGAAAGCTTCGCCGGCCGCGTCCTTGCCGGGGCGGTCATGATGAGTGGCATCGGCATCTTCGCGCTCTGGGCTGGCATTCTTGCCACCGGCTTTTATCAAGAAGTCCGTCGCGAGGATTTCGTCCGCAATTGGCAATTGATCGCCGCCGTGCCGTTGTTTCAGAAGCTCGGCCCGGCCACGCTAGTCGAGATCGTGCGCGCATTACGACCTCGCATCGTGCCGGCGGGCGCTGTGATCTGCCGCAATGGTGAGACCGGTGATCAGATGTTCTTCGTCGTGGAGGGGCGCGTCAGCGTCGCGACGCCGAACCCGGTGGAGCTGGGCCCTGGCGCCTTCTTCGGCGAGATGGCGCTGATCACCGGCGAACCGCGCTCGGCGACCGTCAGCGCCACAACGGTGGTCTCACTCCTGTCGCTACACTCGGCGGATTTCCAGATGCTGTGCAGCAGCAGCCCCGAGATCGCAGAAATCATCCGCAAGACCGCGCTCGAGCGGCGCGGCGCGGCGCCTAACGGTTGACCGTGTTAGACTAGGTGTTCGTCAGGAGGAGGATGCGATGCCAAGGCGGCCAATTGCCTGCCGATGGCGGCTGGCTGGAACTACATGCTTTGCCGCTGCCGAACCACCCTCAATGCGAGCGCGACATTCGGTTCGTGATCTCTACCTCATCCCCATCCCGCGCAGCGGGTTCGTTCTTCGGCCCCAAACGCGACATGGGCTCGGCGAGAACAGCTCTTGGCGGTGCGGCGTTGCATCTCGACCGCACCATTACATTCGAAAGCGGAATCTCTTGCCCGTTGAATTCGAGCACGGCAGGGAGCGTCCTTGTCGGGGCACGTGCTGTTTGCCTGATTGCGGTCGCGAGTTTGGCTTATGCGAAGTGGCCATCGGCGGGCATGGCCATCTATCGAAAAGCGCACATGATTATTCGCGCACCAGGCGTCCGGTCGCCCACCAGATCACCGACACAACAATGATCGATGCGTAGCCGTCCACGGCATAGTGCCAGCCAGTGAACACCGATCCGTACAGGATCAGGGCTGCAAAGGTCCAACACAGAACGCCAAGCCAGCGATTGATCGATGACAGCAAATAGGCGTTCAATGCGGCAAAGGCGACATGCATGCTTGGCATGGCCGAGATGCCGCCGCCAAGACTTGCCCGGCCGCTTTGGTAAGCCATCAGGAGATATGCCGCGGGTTCCCGCACCATGTAACTATGGTCCAGCCTGTCCAGGGCCGCATTCAATCCGTGGAAGCGATCCACGCCGACAAAGTGGTGGTAGTAAACCGGTCCGACCGATGCCAGCGCCAGGGCCAAGACCGTTCCGAGGACGGACAACGTCAGCGCTGCTGCGCAGAGATAGCGGATGCGGGCAATCTCGTCCGACCAGAGCGACACGAAAAGGATGGTGCCGAACCACTGGTAAAACCAAATGACTTCATAGCTGTTGAAGACGACGAACGACCAATTGTTGCCGTCGAGCTTATGGACGATCTCCCATGGCGGCATCCCATGCAGCCATTCATCAGCATCGGCCAACCAGTTGTCGGCATAGTATGGGACGACGGACGGGATGGCGATCTTGTAGGTAGAGAACGCGGTCAAGCTGGCAAAGCAGAACAGCAGCACCAGCAGACAACCGCGCCAGCGCCCTTGAACCAAATCCAGTGCGTAGCGAACCGGTTGCCGCCGGCCATGGATTAGCGCGGCACAGCAGACGCCACCGATAAACAACACCGGAATGCCAACAAGAAACTTGTGAGAATAGATTAAGGCTGACGTATAGAATACTTCCGGATATAGTGCAGATGCGCCTAAAACGTATGTCGCCATGAACAAGGAGAGGCGCAATTGCCATATGGCGGAGGGCCTGTAGCGAGAGGCTTCCGTGGTTAGGGCCAAACCAATTTACCCGTTCTTAACGTTTCGCCGGAGAGACACAAACACCGATAAGGTAAAAACCTTGCCGCCAGGTTTACTTTTCCCCGGTGGTCGACATTTGCCGGCCGGCCCGCATCCGGTGGATCGATTCCCTGAGCAGTCTTGCATCCGCATCGCTGTCCATGCCCCCGCGTCAAGGAATTGCCCCGGAGCCTCGGGGCCGAGCCTGCCGGTTGCTTGAACACGGTCCACCGCTCCCTGTTTGACATATCATAAGTTTTAGCTTATCATAAGTCATGATTTATGATTATGCAGGAATGGTGGCCTTGGCCGATCCGACGCGCCGCAAGGTGTTCGAGCTCATCGCCGATCGGCCACGCTCGGTCATCGATCTGACGCGAGTGCTTCCGGTCTCGCAGCCGGCGGTATCGCAGCACCTCAAGGTTTTGAAGGAAGCCCGGCTGGTCCGCGCAGAGCCGAAAGGTGCCAGCAACATCTATCATCTCGACCCGCATGGGCTCGGCGAGATGCGCGCCTGGCTCGACCGCATGTGGGGCGATGCGCTCGACGCCTTCAAACGGGAAGTCGACAACAGCAAGGAGAAGAGGAAATGACGACCATGATCAAGCCCGCCCCGGTCAGGAAGTCGGTGACGGTGGAGGTGCCGCTCGACAAGGCATTCGATGTGTTCACCACAGGATTCGGGCGCTGGTGGCCGGCTTCGCACTCGATCGGCAAATCCGCCCTGACGACCGCGGTGATCGAACCGAAAGCCGGCGGCCGCTGGTACGAGATCGGCGAGGATGGGTCACAATGCGATTGGGGCGAGGTTCTCGCCTGGGATCCGCCGTCCAGGCTGACGCTCGCCTGGCGCATTGGAGCCGGCTGGCGCTACGATCCGGCATTGCTGACCGAAGTCGAGATCCGCTTTGTCGCGCTCGGCGAGAACGCGACGCGTGTGGAACTCGAGCACAGGCTTCTGGAGAACATGGGCGAAACCGCAGAGGCGATGCGCGAGGCCTTCGAATCCGAGGGTGGCTGGAGCGGTCTCCTGGACCGCTATGCGGCTGAGGCCAAGCGCCACGCCGCCTGATCGGGAAGCCTTCCAGTCCAATACCAGCGAGGCCCTCGCACTGTCGGCCTCGCCGTTTTTGAATCAGTGTCGATCTGCCCATCTGGTTGACCGGGGCGGGGAGATACGCTGCCCTTTACCTGCCGCCGCGAAGGTTTGCAGCGCCGCAGGTTTGTAGAACGTCCTCTCCTCCTACCATCCGGTATGCGCCGCGTCGTTTGGACGCGCGAACGGCGCTGTAGCAATTTGTCGTTGTGCATGGTCCTTTCGCAAAATCGATTCCGATTGTCAGGGTCATGCGTTAGACCTGACAGGCACCTTATCCGGAAATCCGATGGCGGGAGGCGCTGGTGGAAGGCCAGGACGAACAGATGACCGGCGCCAGGGCCGCCGAGGAGCGCCGCGCCGACATCTATGACGAGGACGGCGTCATCCTGTCGTCGTTCCTCGCCCAGATCGGTGCCGCGATCGCCGATCGCGATACGCTGACGCTGAAGCGTGAAGTCGACGATCTGCACCAGTCGGAACTCGGCCACCTGCTCGAGGCGCTGCACCCGGAACAGCGACGCGCGCTGGTCGAATTGCTGGGCAAGGATTTCGATTTTTCCGCGCTGACCGAGGTTGACGAGGCGATCCGCCGCGACATCGTCGACAGTCTGCCCAATGCGCAGATCGCCCAGGCGGTGCAGGATCTCGATTCCGACGACGCGGTCTACATTCTCGAAGACCTCGACCAGGAGGACCAGGACGAGATCCTGTCGCAGCTGCCGTTCACCGAGCGGATCAGGCTGCGGCGTTCGCTTGACTATCCCGAAGAGACCGCCGGCCGCCGCATGCAGACGGAGTTCGTCGCGGTGCCGCCCTTCTGGACGATCGGCCAGACCATCGACTACATGCGCGAGGACAACAATCTTCCTGACCGTTTCAGCCAGATCTTCGTCATCGATCCGAGCTTCAAGCTGCTCGGCGCCATCGACCTCGACCAGATCCTGCGTACCAAGCGCTCGGTCAAGGTCGAAGAGGTCATGCATGAGACCAGGCATGCCATCCCGGCCACGATGGACCAGGAGGAGGCGGCTCGCGAATTCGAACAATACGATCTTCTGTCTGCCGCCGTCGTCGACGAGAACGAGCGGCTGGTCGGCGTGCTGACCATCGACGACGTCGTCGACGTCATCCAGCAGGAGGCCGAGGAAGATCTGCTGCGCATGGGCGGCGTCGGCGACGAAGAACTCTCGGACAGCATCTTTTCGACCTCGCGCTCGCGCGTGCCCTGGCTGCTGGTCAATCTTTTGACGGCTTTCCTGGCGGCCTCGGTGATCGGCCTGTTCGACCGCACCATCGAGCATATCGTGGCGCTGGCGGTGCTGATGCCGATCGTCGCCGGCATGGGCGGCAATGCCGGCTCGCAGACCATGACGGTCACGGTGCGGGCGCTGGCGACCAGGGACCTCGACATCTACAATGCCGGCCGCATCATCCGCCGCGAAATCGGGGTGGGCTTCATCAACGGCATCATCTTTGCCATCCTGATCGGCCTCGTGGCTGCTGCCTGGTTCCACGATCGCAATCTCGGCGGCATCATTGCGGCTGCGATGATCATCAATATGTTCGTGGCGGCTCTGGCGGGCATCCTTATCCCGCTGCTGCTCGACCGCTTCAAGATCGATCCGGCTGTGGCTTCGGCGGTTTTCGTCACCACGGTCACCGATGTCGTAGGTTTCTTTGCCTTTCTCGGGCTCGCCACATGGTGGTTCGGCGTGCGCTGAACGTCACCTCAATTGACTTTTACGTAAATGCCATGCGAGGCTTTGAAAGGTGCCTTGTCCGCCGATTCTGGTACGCGCCTGGGCGCCGGCGGCGCCGGCCAGTTGGAACTCGCGGCGTGGCCGGGGCATTGGAGTGACGATGCGGGAATATTATTCGATCACGGAGCTGACCCGCGAATTCGACGTGTCGACGCGGACGTTGCGCTTCTATGAGGACGAAGGGCTGGTGCAGCCAGTAAGACGCGGCCGCACTCGGCTGTTCCGTCCGTCGGACCGGCATCTCATCCGCCAGATCATGCGGGGAAAAAGGCTCGGCTTCTCGATCAACGAGATCCGCGAAATCATCCAGATGTACAGGGAGCCGCCCGGCGAGGTCGGCCAACTCAAATTGATGATCAAGCGCATCGAGGAAAAGCGCGAGGATTTGCGCCAGAAACGCCGCGACCTCGAAGAGACGCTGGCCGAGCTCGATCAGGCAGAGGAATCCTGCGTCGAGCGGCTGGTGGAACTCGGCGTCACCACATGAGCGTGGCGTCAGCGCCGGCTCAAATCCAGCGCCGCACCCTTTTGGCGTAGTCCCGGTATTTCTTGCCGAATTTGGCCGTCAGCACCTTCTCCTCGCTCTCGATCGTCAGCTTCTGCGTCAGGAACGCCGCGATGACCGCCAGCGGCAGGAACCAGGCGATCCCAGTGACAAAGGCGAGGCTGACCAGCAGCAGCGTGTTGGCGAGGTAGATCGGGTTGCGGCTGACGGCGAAGGGTCCGGTAGTCACCAGATGGTCAGGCACGCCGTTCGGGTTGAGCGTCGTCTTGGCGCGGATCATGGTGCGGATTGCCGTGAACCAGAGCGCGGCAACCGCCACCAACCCCACAAGGCCGGCGGCGAACAGGATGTCGCCGAGAAGATCGCCGATCCACGGTAGCGGATAGAACAGCCCTAGCGCGACGCTGACGATGATGGCGGCGATATAGATCAGCGGCGGCCATGGGATGTGCCCCAGCCTCGGCTGCCCAGGATTTTGCTGCACGGGTTTCGGGTGACTGTCGCTCATTATTGTCCTCCCTCGATTAGCGCGTTCCCGGTTCCGCCGCCTCGGTTTGGGCGGTGCAGGTGCCGGCGAGCTCGCCAATATGCGCCTTCCACTCCGGGGACTGGTCGTTGCTGTAGAGCCGGTCAAGCGAGGCTTCGCCCTGGAGAGTGTCCAGCATGCAGGCACAATAGCTGGAGCAGAACTCGGTGTCGCGTGCCTGCTCGCAGGATATCTGGCAGGATTTCAGAAAACTCACCTCCCTGGTTTCGGCCTGCGCCGGCATGAATTGCGAAAACAGCCAGACCGAGCCGATCAGCACCGGCTGATGGATCAGATAGAAGGCAAGGCTGTGCCGGCCGATGAAGACCAGCGGATTTGCCCAGCGGCCGGGCGCCAAGGCCGACAGCCGCGTCAGCGCGCCGGAGGTGGCGGCGAGCTTGGTAACCGCGATGCCGGCAAGTACGGCGCCGAACCAGGGCAGCAGCGGAACGTAGTCGTTGGAGCGCGGGTTGGTCGCCGACAGGCCGACCCACCACAAAGCCGGATGATCGAAAAGCTCGGATCGCAGGTAGAAAGGCGCAGCGATAACGAGGGCCGCCACGGCAAGCGTCAGCAGCGCCGGGAGGCGCAGGAACGCCAGGCCGAGCAGGCTGGCGAGCGCGATCTCGTGCAATATGCCGAAGAAGATGAAGCCGTCGGGCGTGGCGATGCGGGTGACCAGCGATATTGCGAGCGCTGCCCCGGCAACCATGGCGAAGCGCTTCCAGAAGCCGGTCCAGCGGATTTTCTTGCCATGGGCGAGACAGAGGCTGATGCCGACCAGGAACAGGAAGCTCGAGGCGATGCAGCGCGCGTAGATTTTCCACCAGCCGAAGGCGGTGAGGCCGGGATCGGTGTAGCCGAAGAATTCGAGGTCCCAGGTGAAATGATAGCTCGCCATGGCAAGCAAAGCGATGCCGCGTGCAATGTCGATAGCGGCGATGCGCTTCGACTTCGGTTGATCCTGAACGGCTGCGGTCGGCGTGTCGATGCTCATGGTCTCGCTGTCTTGGTTCAGCCCCGGCAAGACGACTATCACGGTTGCCACCGTCAAAAGAAGCAGGGCCTTGCGTCGCGTTGGTACCGGTCGGCATCAGAGCTGCTTTAGGCCAAAGCCGGAAAGCCTTTGGCCGGCGTGCTGGCGTTTTTCGGACTGGGCGCGGTTTTCGCGACACTCGGCCTGCTGGCGGCGGCCTGAGGCTTCGTCACCTGGCGCTATCTGCCCAAATCGCTTTGATGTTCGAGCGCCGCATGGCGCTCGCGCACCCAGTTGTGGAAGCGGTGCAAGTCGTATTCCTCGGGCATCAGTACGCCGGCCTTGTGGCGCATCGAGCGCAGGCCCATCTGGTTGACCTCGCAGATATCAGCATCCTCCTCCAGCACCTGGGTACCGAAGGCGACGATGTTGTCGATATCCGCGGCCGGATCGGCGAGCGCTTCGGGCGAAAAAAGCCATTCGGCGGTAAGTTCGGTCTGCTCCGGCCCAAGCGGCACCAGCCGCACGGTCCTGACATAGTCGACATGGCCGACGACGAACATCGACGGCATGCTGGTGGCATAGGTCTGCCCGGCGGCACGCTCGCCCGGCGTCAGGCCGGAAAAGACCGAGCCGTGGACGCGCCCGTCGCGCGACCAGGTTTCGGCCCCGGCCCGCAAGCCGCCTGCAAATTCCGGCGCGTCATTGTCGGCGTGGCGCGCCCATTCGGGGTCGTCGTGCCGGCCCATCAGGCCGCGGCCATAGATCGGCACCAGCCGCGACAGGTCCTTGTGGACGCCGGGGCAGTGCAGGCACTCGTTGAAATTTTCCCAAAATACCTTCCAGTTGCAGTTTATCACCTTGCGCAGCACATGGCCGCTCAGCAGCGTTTCCAGCGGCCAGTTGGCGAGGTTACCGGATGCCGGATCGAAGGATGTTTCAGCCGAGCCGGCAGCGTCTTCCGCCAGATTGACGAAGACGAAACCGCGCCACACCGAAAGCGCGACCCGGTAGAGCGGATGATCGGCCTTGTCGAAGCCGTCCGGCAGCGATTTCGACGGCACGCGCACCAGATCGCCGTGCAGCGAATAGGACCAGGCATGGTATGGGCAGGTGATGAGCCGCGCCTTCAGCCGTCCTTCGCTCTGCTGGCAAAGCTGCGAGCCGCGATGCCGGCAGGTGTTGTGGAAGGCGCGCAACTCGCCGGTCTCGTCGCGCAGCACGACGACCTCCTGCGTGCCTATGCGGAACGTCCTGAAAGCCAGCGGCTGGGCAAGGTCGGCCTCGCGGCAGACGAGCAGCCAGTTGCGATACCAGATGGCCTCGAGATCGCGCTGATAGGCCGCGATGTCCCAATAGGCTGATGACGGCAGCGTCGGCTCGGCCCGCGTCAGGCCGTTGTAGGGACCGCGCTCATTCGGGCTGGGTTGCATGCCGGCTTCCTCCCCATCCGCCAGCCGACACCCGGCTGCGAAAATTGTCAATCGCGGCGCCGGCCGACCGGGCTTGGCGAGGCGGCGCATTCGCCACACGATCCGGCGGAATTTGGTTTGCCGGGCGCGGCGATTCTGCCTATAGTCGCTGATGTCGTCGGTTCCGTTTGGAACCAAGAGGGAATGCGGTGAGGGCAAGTTGTTTGCCCAATGCCGTGGCTGCCCCCGCAACTGTGTGCGGTAGTCCTCTCCATATGCCACTGAAGGTTCGCCTTCGGGAAGGTGGGGAAGGGCGCTGATCCGCGAGCCAGGAGACCTGCCGGCGACAGGAAACTGACTTCTATGCCCTCGGGTGGAGGGCGAAAGGACAAGACATGAATACCGCTTCCGTCTCGCTCGGCGCTTCCGCCTCCTCGCAGTCGCGTCTCATGCAGCTGGCGCTTGCTGCATTCCTCGGCATTTTCGTCATGGGCTTTGTCGGCTTCTCGCATATCGATGCGGTCCACAATGCCGCGCACGACTATCGCCACTCGATGGGCTTTCCCTGCCACTGACAAGGGGCTGACATCATGACACTGTTTCGCAACGTCGTGTTCATCGCGGCGATCGCAGGGCTTGTGGCCGGCGTGGCTCTCGCCTGCATGCAAGCCTATGCCACGGTGCCGCTCATCCTGAAGGCGGAAGTCTATGAACAGGCCGGCGGCGGCCATGACCATGCCGCGGCACCTGCGACACCGGCCGAAAACGCCGCGGGCACGACGGCTATGAGCAGCGCCGCGCCGGCAGCGGCTGAAGCGATGGCTCCGGCGGAAGACGAAGGCTGGGCGCCGGCCGACGGTTTCGAACGCTTCGGCTTCAGCGTCGTTGCCAATATCGTCACCGGCATCGGCTTTGCGCTGGTCCTGGTTGCGGTTTCGGAATTCGCCGGCGGCATCGGCAATTGGCGCCAGGGCCTGTTCTGGGGGCTTGCCGGCTTTGCCGTGTTCACGCTGGCGCCGGGCCTCGGCCTGCCGCCGGAACTGCCAGCGATGCCGGCGGCCGACCTTGTCCAACGCCAGATATGGTGGTGGGCAACAGTGGTGGCGACAGCGGCCGGTCTCGGCCTTATCGTCTTCCGCAGATCGCTGCCGCTGGTGGCTCTTGCCGTGGCGTTGATCGTTGCGCCGCATATCGTCGGCGCGCCGCAGCCCGATAGCTTCGAGACGGCGATCCCGGAAGGCCTGCACCACCAGTTCGTGGTGGCGGTGACGCTGACCAATCTGGTGTTCTGGCTGGTGCTCGGCGCGGTCGTCGGCGTGGTGCGCGGACGCTTCACGGGCACGGCGACCAGCCTGCGCGACAGCTTTGCCTGACCGCGCTGCCGGGGCACTGACCCTGGTCATCGGCGGTGCGCGCACCGGCAAGAGCGCGCATGCCGAGAGCCTGGTGACGGTCGGCCCGCCGCCTTGGAGCTATATCGCCACGGCGCAAGCCTATGACGACGAGATGCGCCAGCGCATCGCGCTGCACCGCTCGCGCCGCGGCGCCGGCTGGACGACCATCGATGCGCCGCTCGACCTTGCCGGCGCGATCGGAGCGCTGCCTGACGGCCAGCCGGTGCTGATCGACTGCCTGACGCTGTGGCTGACCAACCATATGCTGGCCGACCATGATGTCGAGGCCGAATGCCGGAGGCTGGCCGATGTGCTGTCGCGGCCGCGTGGGCCGTGGTTCGTGGTGTCCAACGAGGTCGGCCAGGGCATCGTGCCGGACAATGCGCTGGCAAGACGGTTTCGCGACGCCGCCGGCCGGCTGAACCAGGACGTCGCGGCTGTTGCCGGCACCGTGCTTTTGATGGTGGCGGGGCTGCCGCTCAAGGTGAAATGACATGGCTGATACTATCGATCCCAAGGACGAGGAACGCCACCGCGCCAAGATGGCCAAGCGCAAGGCGGTGCAGGATGCCGAGGTCGCGGCCAAGACGCTCGAGAAGGGGCTGCTGATCGTCAACACCGGATCGGGCAAGGGCAAGACCACGGCCGCCTTCGGGCTGGCGCTCAGGATGCTCGGCTATGGCAAGCGCGTCGGCGTCGTCCAGTTCATCAAGGGCAAGTGGCACACCGGCGAGAAAGACGCCTTTGCCGCCTTCGGTGACCGTGTCGTCTGGCACGCCATGGGCGAGGGCTTTACCTGGGAGACACAGGACCTGAAGCGCGACATCGCGGCGGCCGAGGCTGCCTGGGCGAAAGCGCTGGAGCTGATGGCCGAGCCGTCGATCAGCCTCGTGGTGCTCGACGAGCTGAACATCGCGCTGCGCTACGACTACCTCGATCTCGAAAAGGTGGTCGCGGCGCTGAAGGCGCGTCGCGAAGGCCTGCATGTCGTCGTCACCGGCCGCAACGCCAAACCGGTATTGGTCGAGGCGGCCGATCTGGTCACCGAGATGGGCGTGACCAAGCACCACTTCTCCGCCGGCGTGAAGGCGCAGCAAGGGATCGAGTTCTGAGGGGTGTTGCTGGCGCCTCTTCTTCCTTCTCCCCTTGTGGGAGAAGGTGGATTGGCGCGCAGCGCCAAGACGGTTGAGGGGTGCTGGCCGGGGCGCTGTTGGTGCCAAGCTGGAACACCCCTCATCCGGCCGCTTCGCGGCCACCTTCTCCCACAAAGGGAGAAGGGAAAGCCGCACGAAGCGGCTCGCCCCTGGAATGGTAAGGGTGAAGGGCGGCGCCGACCTGACGCGATTATTTGAGGCGTAGCCCTATTTTGTTCTTGCTTTGTGCCGGCATCTATGCTACTAATTTGGCTATGGTGCTAATTGGCTCCAACGACCCGCCGCATGGTGGGTTTTTTGTTTCGCCTGAGATCGGGCGAAGATCACGCCAAGATAACAACCACCGCGACCACGCCGAACAGCGCGATCAGCAGTAAGTCGGCGACGCGGTAGAGTTTCAGCGCCCGTCGGATGTCGGTGCTCTCGACATCATCGCGCCGGCCGCCTTCGCCCATCAATGCGTCTTCGACCATGACGCCGTCATAGGAACGGGGGCCGGCGAGCGCCAGGCCGAGCGCGCCGGCCATCGCTGCTTCCGGCCAGCCGGCATTGGGCGAGCGGTGCTTTTTCGCATCGCGCCGCACGGCATGCCAGGCGCCCTTGGCGTCGGCGCCCTTGACCAGAAAAGCGGCGAGTACGATCAGCAGCGCCGTCAGCCGCGACGCCGGCAGATTGATCCAATCGTCGAAGCGCGCAGCCGCCCAGCCGAAGGCTTCGTGGCGCGGGGTGCGATGGCCGATCATCGAATCGGCGGTGTTGGCGGCCTTGTAGGCGACGCCGCCGGCGAGCCCGCCGATACCGAGCCAGAAGGCCGGCGCGACGACGCCGTCGGAGAAATTCTCGGCCAGGCTTTCGATCGCGGCGCGGCAGACAGCGGCCCTGTCGAGCTTTTCCGGGTCGCGACCGACGATCCGCGAGACGGCAATGCGGCCCATATCCAGTCCGCCGCTGTCGAGTGCGTCGGCGACCGCTTCGACATGCTCGGCCAGGCTCTTCTGCGACAGCAGCGACGTCGCCAGGATTGCGGTGACCAACAAGCCGAGGGGAATGCTCCAAAGCAAGGTTTCGAGCCAGAGGGCGAGGGCGGCCGGCACCAGCACGATCACCAGCAGCGCGAAGACGCCCCAGCGGCGACGGTGGGCGTCGGAATCAGTGGCGCGGTTGAGCCTGCGGTCGAGAAAGGATATCAGCCTGCCGAACCAGGTGACGGGATGGCCAATGGCATCGAAGAGCCGGGCCGGGTAGCCGAGTACAAGTTCGATGGCCAGCGACAGGAAAGTGATCAGGATCGGCATGAAGTCTCTTGATGGAGTGACGGCGGCAGTGGACCACGGCGGAAGCCTTGGCCGGGCGAGGGCGCTTTTCCCTCACGCGCCGCTGCCTTTCGTCGACCTCTCGACCGGGATCAATCCGCACTCCTACCCGCTTTTCGATTTGCCCGCCACCGCCCTGTCGCGATTGCCGGAAACAGCGCGCAGCCGCGACTTGGCTGAACGCGCGGCAAGCGCCTATGGCGCCCCGTCGGCGGCGAATGTCGCAGCGGCGCCCGGCACGCAGATCCTGTTGCCGCGCGTCGCTTCGCTGGTCAGCCCGGGCACGGCGCTGGTGCTCGGGCCGACTTATGCCGAGCATCGGCGGGCAGCGGCGATCGCCGGCCATGCGGCGGCTGAAGTCGATGATTTCGAAGCCCTGGCGGCGGCCGACCTTGCCGTCGTCGTCAATCCCAACAACCCGGACGGGCGCGTCGTCGAGCGCGAAGGATTGCTTCGACTTGCCGGGACATTACGCGCCAGAGGTGGGCTGCTGGTGGTCGACGAGGCCTTCATGGATGTCGGCCCGCGCAGCGAAAGCCTGGCCGGCGACGTCGACCAGGGCGGCATCGTCGTGCTGCGTTCGTTCGGTAAGTTCTTCGGCCTGGCCGGCCTGCGGCTTGGCTTTGCACTGGCCGATGCGCTGACGGTCGAGCGGCTGGAGGCGCAATTCGGGCCATGGGCGGTTGCCGGGCCGTCGCTCGAATATGGCATAAGGGCGCTTGCCGATACCGGCTGGCAGGCCGGGATGCGGCGCCGTCTGGCCGAGGATGCCGCACGGCTCGATACGCTGTTCGGCCGCTTCGGCGTGCCTGTCGCCGGTGGCACCGCGTTGTTCCGCTATATCAGGCTGGCGGGCGCCGCCGGCCTGTTTTCGGTGCTCGGCCAGCGCGGCATCCTGCTTCGGCATTTCGCCGATCGTCCGGATGTGCTGCGCGCCGGCCTGCCGGGAGCCGACGAAGAATGGCGGCGGCTCGAATCGGCGCTTGCCGGCTGGGCCTCGCGGCGCGACGATGATGCCAAGGGAGAAACTACCCAATGATCCACGTCTGTTCGCTGTCCAAAGTCGAGGAAACGGTAACGAAGACCGGGGCCGGCCGGCTGCTTTCGCTGCTTGCCGCCGGAACGGAGGTGATGCGACCGGCCTCGATCACCAGGGAAAACCATCTGCATCTGGTCATGCATGACATTGCGGTGGCGCAGGAGGGCATGACCATGCCGGGCGAGGAGCATGTCCTGAACCTGCTCGATTTCGCCCGCCACTGGGATCGCTCGCGGCCGCTGGTGGTGCATTGCTATGCCGGCATCAGCCGCTCGACCGCCTCGGCCTACATCATCGCGGCAGCCTTGGCGCCGAAGCGCGACGAGGCCGAACTGGCCGAGACGCTGCGCAGGCTGTCGCCCACGGCGACACCCAATCCGCGGCTGATCGCGATCGCCGACACGCTGCTCGATCGCAGGGGCAGGATGATCGAAGCGATCCAGGCGATCGGGCGCGGCGCGGATGCTTTCGAAGGCACGCCGTTCGAATTGAAAATCTGAGCCTAAAAACAAATTCCAGGAAAAGTGCGCAGGAGTTCTAGGACACGGCCAAGGGGCGAATGATGATCGGGAGAATTTTGGCCATCGTTGTTGGCGTGGTCTGCGCGACAGGCAGCGCCATGGCCGCGTCCATGCCGGCTCTCAAGTCGATCGACCTGGCAGCGCTCCAAGCCACTGTCGAGGGTTTGGCCAAGGAACTTATGCTGCCCGGTGCCATGGTTTTGCTCAAGACTCCGCGGGGCAACCTCGTCTTCGGCTACGGTACGACTGAACTGGGTGCCACGAACCCGCCGCGCGCCGATACCCACTTCCGTGCGGCCTCGAACACCAAGACGATGACGGCCGCTGTCATCGTGCAACTGGTGCAGGAAGGGAAACTGAGCTTCGCCGATCTGATCTCGAAATACGTCCAGCGCGTTCCCAACGGCGACGAGATAACCATTCGGCAGCTCATAACAATGCGGAGCGGCCTCCCTAACTTCACCAATGCGCCGGAACTTGCCGAAAGCCTGGACAAGTATCCTTACAGGGTATGGACCGCTGATGAAGTACTCGGCATGGCGTTCAAACGGCCGCCGGACTTCGCGCCGGGTGCCGAATTCGAGTACAACAACACCAACTACTATCTGCTCGGCCTTGTTGCCGAGAAGATCGACGGCAAGCCGCTCTCGACCATCTTCCGGGACCGCCTGTTCGGGCCGCTCGGCATGAAGAACACGGCGTTGCCGCCGAGCACGTCGAACGCCATCCCCGAGCCATACTCAAACGGCTATCTCTACGGCAGTACTTCGTACGCCCTGGCTGATGCGCCCTATCCGGACGACCTCCAGGCTGCGGCCAGGGCGGGAACGCTCAAGCCCAACGACGACACATGGCAGAACCCGTCCGCCTACTTTGCGGCTGGCGGAGTCATCTCCACCGCGGATGACCTCGCTACCTGGATGCGCGCGCTGGTCGGGGGCAAGCTCTTCAATGCCGACTTCCAGCGCCAGTGGCTTGCAAGCCCTGAGGCGCCGGCGCCGGGCGAACCCGCCATGCAAAAATACGGCTATGGCATCCTAACGCTGACCTTCGGGCCTAACGAAATCTACTATCACGAAGGCGAGATGCCCGGTTACCAGTCCTTCATGGGCTACGATCCGGCCAATGACGTCACCCTGGTCATATGGACCAACCTGACTCTCGCGCTCCACGGCCAGGCGACCGCCAACACCTTGATGGTGAAGATACTGGACGAAATCTACACGGTGTCGCCGCTTCAAGAGGTGAAGTGAGGATCCTCGCGCGCGAATGGAATCGCCCCTCGTGAGCGAGGCCTGAGTTGGTGGGATCAAACACCTACGCCAGCCAATCCGCCAGCTTTGCCTTGCCCACGTCCCTCAGCAGGCCGATGAAGCCGTCGGCCTGATGCTCGGCGGTGAGCCGGCCTTTTTCAGCGGTGGCAATGCTGGCGTCGCCGACGACGCCATTCGGGTTGAGATCGCTGGCGATCCAGGCGAAGGCGTGCGTTCCGGTGTGGCGCAGCAGCGAAAATTCCTTTTCGGCGCGGGCGACCTTGGACACGAAATTGTCGGCCTTCCCCATATCGACGAGGTCGGGCCGGAAGTGCAGCATCAGCGAGGTCTCGACGTCGCCGCCATGGATGCCGTGGCGGTCTTCGAGCTCGGTGTACATGCCGGCCGGCCGGCCAAAGCGCTGCCAGCTGGTCTTTACCGCCAGCATCTTTGCCCGCACACGCAATTCGCGGGTGACGATGCCCATGATCTCCTCATTGCCGCCATGCGAGTTGACGACAATCAGTTTTCGGACGCCGGCGCGCGCGACCGACAGGCCAAGTTCGGTCCACGCCTCGACCAAGGTCGTCGCCGGCAAAGTGAGGGTGCCCGGCGCATGCAAATGCTCGTTCGACTTGCCTACCGCCTGGACCGGCAGGATGCGGATGTCGAGATCGCCGGGCAGGCGCGCGATCACCGTTTCCAGCATGCCGTTCATGATCGAGGTGTCGGTCGAGACCGGCAGATGCGGGCCGTGCTGCTCAATCGCCGCCAGCGGCAGAACGGCAATGGTCGCCTCAGGATCGACGGTCGCGTATTCGGTGGTCCGGTAGTCACCCCACCATACGCGCTTTTTTTCAGCGGTCATGTCATGCCCTCTTGAACCGACAAGCCCAGACCTAACGCGGGAACGATCGGCTGTCGATCATCCCGCCGCAATGACCTCGATCTCGACCTTGAATTCCGGCCGGGCAAAACCGGACACGATCATCAGCGTCGAGGCCGGCGCCGGGCTGGCGAACAGCCGGTCGCGAACCTCCATATAGGGGCGCAGGAAGGCGCGGTCGGTGACGTAGGTGTTGATGCGGACGATGTCGGACAGGCCGAGCCCGGCCTCGCCGAGAATCGCCGATATGTTCCGGAAACAAAGCTCGGCCTGTGCGCCGGCCTCCTCGGGGATCTGGTCGTCCGGGGTGATTGCGACCTGGCCCGAACACAGCACCAGCCGCTTGCCGGGCGGCAGTTCGACGCCATGGCTGTAGCGGGCGAAGGGCGGCTTGATCGACTTCGGCGTGAGAAATTTGAACATGGCAATCTCCGTTCACGGCAGCCTAAAGCGGGATCGATGCGGGCATCAAGATGGCGGTGCATGTCACGAGGGCGATTGTGGACAGGCGATCAAAAAATAGGCACGATGCCTTTCGTACAGCATGACCCGTCCGGCCTTCGCGCCGCCATTGCTCAGGCGGGCATTGCACAAGCGGGCGGTCCCGGCGCAACGCGCCGGTGGCATGTGTCTTGCTTCTTGAAACAATGGTGTCGAGCCCGGCGCGTGACGCGCCGGAGCGAACAAAGGGTGGTGTGGATGTACGGAAAACTCAAGATTTCGGCGGGCGTGATCGTGCTGCTTGGCGCAGGCACGCTTGCCGCGGCAGCGAACGAAAAAGTCACCTTCGGCACCAACTGGCTGGCTGAGCCGGAGCATGGCGGCTACTACCAGGCCGTGGTGGACGGCACCTATGCCGCCTGCGGCATCGACGTGACGATCATGCAGGGCGGCCCACAGGTCAGCGGCCGGCCGCTGCTGCTGGCCGGCAAGATCGATTTTTACATGGGCGGCAATCTGCTGTCGGCCTTCGATGCCGTGCAGCAAGGCATACCGATGCGCGTCGTGGCGGCCGACTTCCAGAAGGACCCGCAGGTCATCATGTCCCATCCCGGGCAGGGGCTGGACAAATGGGAAGACCTGAAGAACGCCGACCAGTACATCCTCGGCGACGAAGGTGCGCAGACCTTCTTCCAGTGGATGGTCACCGACCTCGGCTTCGACGCCGCCAAGCGCGCGCCCTACACCTTCAACCCGGCGCCGTTCATCGCCAACAAGAAGTCGATCCAGCAGGGTTACGTCACCTCGGAGCCATTCGCCGTCCAGAAGCAGGGCGGTTTCACGCCGAACCAGTTCCTGCTGGCCGACTATGGCTGGGACACATATGCAACGACGGTCGAGACCATGCAGGAGACGGTCGACAAGCGGCCCGAGGTGGTCCAGTGCTTCGTCGATGGCTCGGCCAAGGGCTGGTACAATTATCTCTACGGCGACAACAAGGCCGCCAACGAGATGATCAAGAAGGAAAATCCGGACATGACGGATGAGCAGATCGCCTTCTCGATCGAGCAGCTGAAGAAGTTCGGCGTGGTCGATTCCGGCGACAGCGAAAAGCTCGGCATCGGCGCCATGACCGATGCGCGCATCCAGAGTTTTTACGACAAGATGGTCAAGGCCAAGGTCACACCGGCGGGCATCGACATCAAGAAGGCCTACACGCTGGCCTTCGTCAACAAGAGCGTCGGGCTCGACCTGAAGAAGTAGGCCGTGAAGCTGGAGAAAGTGGCGCAACAGCCAGGAAGCGTATCGGGGCCGACGCTGTTGGCGCTGCGTGGCGTCGGCAAGGTTTTTTCCAACGGCGTCACCGCGCTCAGCAATGTCGAGCTGACGATCCGGGAGGGCGATTTCCTCAGCCTGCTCGGGCCGTCGGGCTGCGGCAAATCGACGGCGCTGCGGCTGATTGCGGGCCTGTCGACGCCGACCTCGGGCGTGCTCGACTGGCGCGGCAGCGGCGCCCTCGAGCGTTCGACTATCGGCGACCGTTCAAATATCGGCTTCGTCTTCCAGGAGCCGACGCTGCTGCCCTGGGCCGACGTCTTCGACAATGTCTGGCTGCCGCTGCGGCTGAAGGGCGTGTCGCGTGCCAAGGCGGCGCCGGCGGTGATGGAGATGCTGGCGCGGGTTCACCTGACCGGCTTCGAGAATGCCGTGCCGCGCGAACTGTCCGGCGGCATGAAGATGCGCGTCTCTATCGCCCGCGCCATGGTAACCAAGCCGCGCATTCTGTTGATGGACGAGCCGTTCGCCGCACTCGACGAGATCACCCGCTTCAAGCTCAACAACGACCTTCTCGAGCTATGGCAGGATGAGCGTTTTACCGTCGTTTTCGTCACCCACAGCGTCTTCGAAAGCGTATTCCTCTCCAACCGCATCGTCGTCATGGCGGCGCGGCCGGGCCGGGTGTTTGCCGAGCTTGCCGTCGATGCATCCTATCCGCGCGACGAGGCGTTTCGCACCTCGCCCGACTATGCCGCGCTCTGCCGCCAGGCATCCGACGTGCTGATCGGCGCCATCAACTCAACTGCCGGACCGCATCATGACGGCCATTGAAGAACCAGTCCTGGCGCTCGACCCGGAGGAGGCGCGCCGCGTCCGCCAGGAGCGCTTCGAGCGCATCGGCAGATGGCTGCTGCCGCTGGCGATCATGATCCTGGCCATCTGGCTGTGGGACCGCGTCTGTGTCTGGAACGACATTCCGAAATACATCCTGCCGCGCCCCGGCGTGGTGTTGCAGACGCTGCACGACGATGCCGGGCTGCTGTTCTCCTCGCTGCTGGTGACACTCAGGATCACCTTCTTGAGCCTGCTTCTCGCCGTGGTCGGCGGTGTCGGGCTGGCAGTGCTGTTCGCTCAGTCGAAATGGGTGGAGATGTCGTTCTTTCCGTTCGCCATCGTGCTGCAGGTGACGCCGATCGTCGCGATCTTTCCGCTGATCAATATCTATGTCGACAACCAGACGACGAAGCTTTTGCTTTGCGCCTGGATCGTCGCCTTCTTTCCGATCCTCTCCAACACCACGCTCGGCCTCAATTCCGTCGATCGCAATTTGCGCGACATGTTCAAGCTCAACGGCGCGACCCGCTGGCAGCAATTGCGCTATCTGCGGCTGCCGGCGGCGATGCCTTATTTCCTCGGCGGGCTGAAGATCGCCGGCGGCCTGTCGCTGATCGGCTCGGTGGTGGCCGAGTTCGTCGCCGGCGCCACCGGCCAGTCGTCCGGCCTCGCCTCGCGCATCATCGAGGCCGGCTACCGGCTCAACGCACCAAGACTGTTCGCGGCGCTGATCCTGATCTCGCTAACCGGCATCCTGATCTTCCTGGTGCTGTCGCTGATTTCGCATCTCATTTTGCGGCGCTGGCACGAGAGCGCGCTGAGGCAGGAGCGGTGATGGTGAGCAGCGCCGCCTTGATACCAGCTTCTGGTTCCTACCATCTTTCCAACGTCCGGCTTCACGCGTCGCTGACGCCGGGGCTTGCGGCTGCCTTTGGCGCCGACGGATTTGCGCTCGCGGACGTTGCCGTCGCCGATGGCAAGATCTCCGGGATTACGGCGCATCGATCCAACGCACCGGCGGACGCCACCGATCTCGGCGGCCGCATCGTGCTGCCGTGCTTTGTCGACTGCCACACCCATATCGACAAGGGCCATATCTGGCCCCGAAAGCCCAACCCGGACGGCACCTTCATGGCCGCTTTGAACGCCACCGGCGCCGACCGCGCGGCGCGCTGGAGCGCCGACGACGTTGCCCGCCGCATGGATTTTTCGCTGCGCTGCGCCTACGCGCACGGCACCAGGGCGCTGCGCACGCATCTCGACAGCGTCGCGCCGCAGGAAGAGATCTCCTGGCCGGTGTTCGAGACGATGCGGGAGAAATGGCGCGGCCGCATCGAGCTGCAGGCGGCCTGCCTGCTCGGCATCGAAGGCGTGCGCGACAGGAAATGGTTCGAGAGGCTGGCCAAACGGGTGGCTGCCGCCAAGGGTGTCCTCGGCGTCGTCACCTATATGGTGCCGGATCTCGAAGAACTGCTCGACCAGGTGTTTGCGCAGGCGATCAAGCATGGCCTCGACCTCGATTTCCACGCCGACGAGACCGACGATGTCTCGGCGATCTCGCTGAAGAAAATCGCCGAAGCAGCCCTTTGGAACGGTTTTGACGGGAACATCCTGGTCGGCCATTGCTGCTCGCTGGCACGCCAGCCCGACCTCGACGTGCTCGACACGCTGGATAAGGTCGCCAAGGCCGGCTTGGCGGTGGTGTCGCTGCCGATGTGCAATCTCTATCTGCAGGACCGGCGAGGCGACAGGACAACGCCGCGCTGGCGCGGGGTGACGCTGCTGCACGAGATGAAGGCGCGCGGCATTGCCGTCGCCGTCGCCTCCGACAATACGCGCGACCCGTTCTACGCCTATGGCGATCTCGACATGCTGGAGGTCTATCGCATGGCGACGCGCGTCCTGCATCTCGACCATCCCGTCGCGGACTGGCCGCAAGCTGTCACCGCAACGCCGGCCAAGGTGATGCGGCTCGATAATTTCGGCACGCTTGCCGCCGGAGCGCCGGCCGATTTCGTCGTCTTCAGGGGGCGAAGCTGGACGGAATTGCTGTCGCGGCCCGAATCGGATCGCATCGTCGTGCGCGACGGGCATGCGATCGAGCGCCAGCTGCCCGATTATGCCGAACTCGATGATCTGATGGTGGAATGATGGATATTGCGGCGCTCAAGCGCGACCTGGACGGCCTCAAGGTCGATGACCATCCGGCCATCGTCCAGCAGAAGAGCCGCGACTTCTACTGGTACAGCCCGGTGCTGAAGCAGCAGCTCGAGCACGTCACCGGTGACCTGATCGTGACGCCGAAAACCGAAGACGAGGTCGTCCGCATTCTCGCCGCCTGCCACCGGCACGGCGTCCCGGTGACGCCGCGCGGCAGTGGCACCGGCAATTACGGGCAGGCGATGCCACTGTCCGGCGGCGTGGTGCTCAATCTCGCCGAGATGAACGCGGTCAAGATGATCGCGCCGGGCCGTGTCGTCACCGGCCCCGGCGCCGTGCTCGCCGACATCGACAGAGCGACGCGGGCGCATTCCGGCCAGGAGCTCCGCATGTCGCCGTCGACCTACAACACCGCATCGATCGGCGGCTTCGTCGCCGGCGGCTCCGGCGGCATCGGTTCGATCCGCTGGGGCGGACTGCGCGACCTCGGCAACGTCATCCGGCTGAGGACCGTGACGATGGAGGCTGAGCCGCGGGTCATGGAGCTCACCGGCGAGGACGTGCTGAAGGTGATGCACGCCTACGGCACCAACGGCATCATCACCGAAGTCGAGATGCCTCTGACCGCCAGCTATGACTGGATCGACGTCATCGTCGGCTTCGACGATTTCATGGATGCGGCTGGCTTCGGCAACGATCTCGCCATCCAGGACGGCATATTGGCGAAACTGATCACGCCGATCGCAGCACCCATCCCCTACGATTACTTCAAGCGCCACCAGCGGTTTTTCCGGCGCGGCCAAAGCATCGTCGTCTTGATGATCGCGCCGCATGCGATGGATGCCTTCCTCGCCTTCACGGCGCGCAGCAAGGGCGAGATCGTCTTTCGCGCCGACAAGGAGGCCGATCTCAAAGGGCTGCCGCCGGCCTATGAGCTGACCTGGAACCACACGACGCTGCGTGCCATCCGGGTCGATCCGACGATCACCTATCTGCAGACCCGCTATCCGTCGCCGGACCACCTCGGCCACGTCAAGGCGATGGTCGACCGCTTCGGCGACGAGGTGCCGGCGCATCTCGAGTTCATCCGCTTCGACGGCGCCATCGGCATCGCCGGGCTGCCGCTGGTCCGCTTCACCACGGCGGAGCGGCTCGACGAGATCATCCGCATCCACGAGGACAATGGCTGCTGGATCTTCAACCCGCACCGCTACACGCTGGAAGAAGGCGGCATGAAGCGCACCGACGAGGTGCAGCTCGCCTTCAAGCGCGAAACCGACCCGCAAGGGCTGCTCAATCCAGGCAAGATGATCGCCTGGGAAAACCCGGACTATGATTATCGCTCCGGCAAGTCGTTCCTGTTCAAGGGGCTGGAGAAGGCGGGTTGAGACGATGACGGGCGAGTGGCGCTGTACCCCCCTCTGGCCTGCCGGCCATCTCCTCAAGGGGGGAGATTGGCAGTTCCATCGTCTCGACCATCTTCCAACGTCGTCAACTGGCGAAAGCGATACTGACAGCCGATCTCCCCACTTGGGGGGGAGATGCCCGGCAGGGCAGAGGGGGGTGCTTGGTGCCGACTTGCGAGATGTTCTCCTGTGAACGTCTTCGTCCTCTACGCTCATCCTGTGGAGACCAGCTTCAACGCCGATCTGCACCGGACGATCATCGAGCGGCTGAAGGCCGCCGGCCATGTCGTCGACGACTGCGATCTCTATGCGGAGGGTTTCGATCCCAGGCTGACGCGGGCCGAACGGCTGTCCTACCACGACGAACGCAGCGACGGCGATCCGGCGTCAGCCTATGTCGAGCGCTTACTGCGGGCCGAGGCGCTGGTGCTGTCGTTTCCGGTGTGGAACTTCGGCTATCCGGCCATTTTGAAAGGCTTTTTCGATCGCGTCTTCCTGCCCGGCGTGTCGTTCAAGCTGGTCAACGGCAAGGTGCAGCCGTCGCTGCACAACATTCACAAGGTCGCGGCGGTCACCACCTATGGCGGCAGCCGGTTCCGCGCCATGCTGATGGGCGACCCGCCGCGCAAGCTGGTCAATCGGGTGCTGCGCGCCACCATCAAGCCTGGCGGGTCGGTCTCCTATCTCGCGCATTACTCGATGAACCTGTCGACGGACGAGACGCGGACGAGGTTCATCGCGAAGGTCGCGGCCAGGATGGACGCGTTCTGACGCGGGAGGGGACTTTTCCTTCTCCCCTTGTGGGAGAAGGTGGATCGGCGCGTAGCGCCGAGCCGGATGAGGGGTGCTGGCAGAAACGCGGCGTGGGAAGATTGGGACGGGAGCGCTAAACGCTAATCCGTTGAGGTAGCGATCCTTCCAACACCCCTCATCCGACCGAGCTTCGCTCGGCCACCTTCTTCCACAAGAAGGGGAGAAGGAAAAGAGTTACATCCGCACCCGTTCCGATTTTGGATCGTACATCGGCTTGAGCGAGGCCTCGGCGGCAAAGCGCTCGCCGGCGATCTCGATCTCGTAGGACGACGACAGCACATCCGCCTCGCTCTCGCCCTTGCAAGGCACGTAACCCAGCCCGACGGCGCCGCCGAGATGATGGCCGTAATTGCCCGAGGTGATCGGGCCGACGATCTTGCCGTCGCGCAGGATCGCCTCATTGTGGAAGAGCAAGGGTTGCGTGTCTTTCAGACGGAACTGCACCAGCCGCCGGTTCAATCCGCTTTCTTTCTTCCTCAGCACGGCATCGCGGCCGATGAAGTTGCCCTTGGCGGTCTTCACCGCGAAGCCGAGGCCGGCCTCCAGCACATTGTCTTCGTCGGTGATGTCGTGGCCAAAATGCCTGAAGGCCTTTTCGATGCGGCAGGAGTCCAGCGTGTGCAGGCCGCAGAGCTTCAGGCCGGCGTCGGTGCCGGCTTCCGCGATCGCCTCGAAGACATGGGCGGCCTGATCGGTCGAGACGTAAAGCTCCCAACCGAGCTCGCCGACATAGGTGACGCGGTGGGCGCGGGCCAGCCCCATGCCGATTTCGATCTCCTGAAACGTCCCGAACGGGTTGTTCTCGTTGGAGAAATCGTTCGGGCTCAGCTTTTGGATCAGCTTTCTCGAATCCGGGCCCATCAGGCAAAGCACGGCTTCGGCCGCCGTCACATCGGTGATGACGACGAACTCGTCGGCAAGGTGTTTTCTCAGCCAGGCCAGGTCGCGTTGCAGCGTGGCGCCGGGCACGACGAGGAAGAAGGCGGTTTCGGACAATCGCGAGACGGTGAGGTCGCTCTCGATGCCGCCGCGCTGGTTGAGCATCTGGGTGTAGACGATCTTGCCCGGCGCCACGTCGATGTCGTTGGCGCAGAGCCTTTGCAGGAAAGCGCAGGCGTCGCGGCCCTCGACGCGGATCTTGCCGAACGAGGTCATGTCGAACAGGCCGACGCCGTTTCGGACCGCCAGATGCTCCTCGCGCTGGTTATCGAACCAGTTCTGCCGTTTCCAGGAATAGCGGTATTCGCGCTCCTGGCCCTCCCGCGCAAACCAGTTGGCGCGCTCCCAGCCGGCGACCTCGCCGAACACGGCGCCGCGCGCCTTCAGATGTTCGTGCAGCGGCGAGCGCCTTATGTTCCGCGAGGTCGCCATCTGGCGGTAGGGGAAATGATCGGCGTAGAGCAGGCCGAGCGTTTCGGAGACGCGCTCTTTGAGATAGCGGCGGTTCTTCTGGAACGGCTGGGCGCGGCGGATGTCGACCTCCCAGAGGTCGAAAGGCGCCTCGCCGTCATTGATCCATTGCGCCAGCGCCATGCCGGCGCCGCCGGAGGAGACGATGCCGATCGAATTGTAGCCGGTCGCCATCCAGTAGCCGGAAAGCTCCGGCGCCTCGCCGAGATAATAGCGATCGTCGGGGGTAAAACTCTCGGGGCCGTTGAAGAAGGTGTGGATGCCGGCGGTGGCCAGCATCGGCATGCGGTTGACGCCCATTTCCAGGATCGGCTCGAAATGATCCATATCCTGCGGCAACTGGTCGAAGCAGAACTCCTCGCTTATGCCGTTCATGCCCCAGGGCTTGGCCACCGGCTCGAAAGCGCCGAGCATCATTTTGCCGGCATCTTCCTTGTAGTAGGCGCACTCGTCCGGCACGCGCAGCACCGGCAAGCGGGAAAGCCCGGGGATCGGTTCGGTAACGAGATAGAAATGTTCGCAGGCGTGCAGCGGGATGGTGACGCCGTTCCGGGCGCCAAGCTCGCGTGCCCACATGCCGGCGCAGTTGACGACGATATCGGCTTCGATCGCGCCTTGCTCGTCGCCCTGCGCCCAGGAGACGCCGGTGACCCGGCCATTTTTGGTATGAACCTTGGTGACCTTCACGTTCTCGACGATCGTTGCACCGCGCTGGCGCGCGCCCTTGGCCAACGCCATGGCGATATTGGCCGGGTCGCACTGACCGTCGAGCGGCAGATGCACGGCGCCGACCACATCGGAAACATTGAGATGCGGGTACATCTGCTTGACTTCGTTGGGCGAAATCTCGCGCACATCGACATCGAAGGCGCGGGCGAGAGATGCCTGCCGATAGATCTCGTGCTTGCGCTCCTCGGTCAGCGCCACCGTGATCGAGCCGACCTGGCGCATGCCGGTGCCGACATCGGTCTCGGCCTCCAGCTTGACGTAGAGGTCGGCCGAGTACTTCGCCAGCCGCGTCATGTTCTGCGAGCCGCGCAATTGGCCGATCAGGCCGGCGGCGTGCCATGTCGTGCCCGAGGTCAGCTGCTTGCGCTCGAGCAGGACGATGTCGGTCCAGCCGAGCTTGGCCAGATGATAGGCGACCGAGCAGCCGGAGACGCCGCCGCCGATGATGACCGCCCTCGCTTTGGGAGGAATGGCCTTGGTCGGAATGGTTTTGGTGGGCGAGGCGCTCATGCGGCCTCACAGCGATAGAAGGAGGCGAAGCGGCGCAGGCGTGTGGCAGCCTCCATCAGCACCGGCTCAGGCTGGCAGAGGCTGAAGCGGATGTGGCCGGCTGCAGCCTCGCCGAAGCTCGAGCCGGGCATGACGCCGACCTTCTCCTGGTCGAGGAAAGCCCAGGCGAATTTTTCGTCGTCCGGCTCGATCGCCGATATGTCGAGCATGACGTACATGCCGCCTTCGGAGCCGCGCACGGTGATGTTGTTCATACCGCGCATGGCATCGAGGACGACGGCGCGCCTTGCGGCATAGCGCTCGGCGATCTCCTTGACGCCGTAACCATTTTCGAGCGCCTCAGCGCAGGCGAGGCTGATGAAGGCCGGTAGGCCGTAGGTCATCACCAGATTGAGGTCGGTCAGCAGCGAGACCATCTCCTCGGGCCCGGTCAGCCAGCCCATGCGCCAGCCGGTCATGCCGTGGCTCTTCGACATCGAATTGATGACCAGCGTGCGTTCCGCCATGCCGGGCAGCGAGCGTGGTGAGACGTGCTCGCCGCCGCCCAGCGTCCAGTAGACCTCGTCCGACAGCAGCCATAGGTCATGCTCGCGGCAGATCTGCGCCAGATCCTCCAGGCGCTCTCGCGAATAGACGGCGCCCGTGGGGTTGTTGGGCGTGTTGATCAGGATGGCGCGGGTGTTCGGCCGAAGGGCGGCGCGAATGTCGGCGGCGCGCGGCTGAAAGCCATCCTCGGCGGGGGTCTCGACGACGCTGAACTCGGCGCCCGCCGCACTGAAGGTGTTGGGATAGGTGGCGTAATACGGCGCGACGACGATAGCATGGTCGCCCTGGTCGAGAACCGCTTGAATGGCCGCGTAAAGCGCGGCCTGCCCGCCCGGCGTGGCGATGACCTGGTCGGGATTTGTCGCAACGCCGGTGCACCGCATCGAGGCCGCCGCCATCGCCTTGCGCAGGCGTGGAACGCCGGCAAGCGGCGTGTAGTGGTGATTGCTGGCGCGAACCGCCGTCACGCAGGCTTCGATCGTCTCGCTCGGCGTGTCGAAATCGTGGTCGCCGACCGACAGCATGATGATGTCCTCGCCGGCCTGCTTGCGCGCCCAGGCAGCGGAATGAACCTCCCAGCCATCCTTGCCCGAAGGCACGATGCCGGAAATGCGCGATGATGGCCTGGGCATTATGCTGCTCCCGAAATTTCATAACCGGCCTGTTCGAGCCGGTCGCGCAGCGCGGCGATGTGGGCCGGTCCGACTTCGCAGCAGCCGCCGACGATGCCGGCGCCGGCCTCGACCCAACCGACCGCCTGGCCGGCATAGGCATCCGGATCAAGGTCGTGGCGGGCGTGCAGCACTTCCACGGTACCGCCATGCTTGAGCGCCTCAATCGAGGTGAAGCCGTTGGCATAAGCGCCGACCGGACCGCCGAGAGCGATCAGTTCGGGCAGCGCTGCAGCGATCGCTTCGGGCCGGCAGCAATTGATCAGCCGGGCCGCGACGGGCAGGCCGGCAAGAGCGCCCGACGCCGCCGCAATGGCTTCGCCGCTGCGCAGGCGCGGCGTGCCGTGGTCGGCAAGCGTCCACGACACCCATAGGGGCTTGCCGCTTTCCGACGCCGCGGTGACGGCGGCGCGCGCCTCTTCGGCCGACGCCATGGTTTCGCACAGAAACAGATCGACGCCGTCCGCCTGCTCGGCAACGATACGGCGATAGATGTCGAGCGTATCCTGGAAGGATATCGTCAGCGCCGGCGCATAGCTGCCGAACAGCGGCGACAGGCAGCCGGCGATCGCCGCGTCGCCGGCCTGGTCGCGGGCTTGCCTTGCCAGTTCGATGCCGCGCTTCTGCAGCGGCTTGAACAGCTCTTCCGCGCCTTCGCGTGCCAGCCGCTCCGGCGTGGCTGAATAGGTGTTGATGGTGATGACGCGGGCGCCGGCGCGGATGAATTCCGCATGCAGGTCGCGCACCAGATCCGGTTCGTCGATCAGCACCCTGGCCGACCACAGCGGCGTCGGCTCGGAACTGCTACGGCGGACCAGCTCCTGGCCCATGCCGCCATCGGTGAGGATCACTTTCTTCATGCTCTGAGCCTCTCGTTCTTTGGATCCCATAACGGCTCATCCTTCTGCACGACCGCCCGAAAACGTTCGCCGAAGATCTCGATCTCGACCGCGGTTCCCGGCTCGGTGAGGTCGGCGCGCAGCATGCCGAGCGCGATCGACCTGTCGATGCGATGACCCCAGCCGCCGGATGTCGTCTCGCCGACGATCCGGCCGTCATGCCACAGCGTCGACATGGTGGGCGCATCGCAGTCGCCGGGGTTTTCGACAACCAGCGTGACGAAGCGCTTCTTGATGCCCTGCTGCTTCTCGTTTTGCAGCGCCGTCTTGCCGCGGAAGTCGGGCTTATCCCATCTGACGAATCGCTCCAGCCCGCCCTGCAGGATCGAGTAGTCGGTCGACAGGTCGCCCTTCCAGGTACGGTAGCCTTTTTCGAGCCGCAGCGAATCCAGCGCGTACATGCCGAACGGTTTTAGTCTATGCCTCTTCCCGGCCGCCCAGACGGCGTCGAAGATGGCTGCGGTATCGTCGACCTTGCTGTGGATTTCCCAGCCGAGCTCGCCGGCGAAGGACACGCGCACCAGCTTTGCCCAACGTCCGGCGATACTGGTTTCCTGATGCGTCAGCCAGGGCAGGGTGAGGTCGGCTGCGCAGAGTTCGGCGAGGATTTTTCGCGAGTTGGGGCCGGCGAGGATCTGGGTGGAGTATTCCTCCGTCCTGTCGATCAGCTTGAATGTGGCGTCCTTCGGGATGCGCGACTTCAGCCATTCGAAATCATGCCACTGAGCCACAGCGGCGGTGATCAGCGTCATCAGGTTCTCGTCGTGGCGGACCACCGACATTTCGGTGACGATGCGGCCCTTGTCGTCGGCAAAATAGACGAGGCCGATGCGGCCGGGTTTCGGCACCAGGCCGGTCACCTGGAGGCTCAGCCATTCGGCGGCACCCGGACCGTCGAGATTGAAACGGGAGAACCCCGGCAGGTCCAGAATGCCGGCGGCATCGCGGACGGCGAGGCATTCCTCGCGCACACGATGCTGCCACGGCCCGTCGCGGCGGAAGGTCAGCGTGGATTCTTCGGAGATGTCGTCGCCTGCGTTCGTATACCAGGTGGCGCGTTCCCAGCCATTATAAGCATCGAACCGGGCGCCGAGTGCCTTGATGCGGTCGTGGAGCGGCGACAGCTTGCGGTCGCGCCCGGCCGGCCAGGCATGGCGCGGGAACTGGATGGCATATTCGTTGCCGTAGATCTCCATGCCCTTGGCGACGCAATAATCCGGGGCCGAGGCAAAGGCGGTGAAACGGCGTGGATCGCAGGACCACATGTCCCATTCGGTCTGGCCTTCGGTCACCCACTCGGCCAGCACCTTGCCGGCGCCGCCGCCCTGGGCGATGCCGAAGGTGAAGACGCAGGCCTCGAAGGCGTTGGGCACGCCGGGCATCGGCCCGATCAGAGGGTTGCCGTCCGGCGCATAGGGGATCGGCCCGTTGATGACCTTTGAAAGGCCGGCGGTGCCGAGGATCGGCACGCGGGCGACAGCATCGGCCAGGTAATGTTCCAGCCGATCGAGATCGTCGGGAAACAGCTGGAAGGAAAAGTCGTCGGGCATCGGGTCGTTGTGGCCGACCCAGTGGGCGCGGCAATTGCGCTCATAGGGGCCGAGATTCATGCCGTTCTTTTCCTGGCGCAGATAATAGGACGTATCGACGTCGCGCAGCAGCGGCAGCTTCTTGCCCTGTTCCTTCGACCACGCCGCCAGTTCGGGGATTTCCTCGAACAGGATATATTGATGGCTCATCACCATCATCGGCACCTCGCGGCCGAACATCCTGCCGACTTCGGCGGCGCGGTAGCCGGCGGCGTTGACGACGATCTCGCAGCGGATCTCGCCTTGCGCCGTCTCGACCACCCACTCGTGATTGTCTCGGCTCACGCCGGTGACCGGACAGAAGCGGATGATCTTCGCGCCCATGTCGCGCGCGCCCTTGGCCAGTGCCTGGGTCAGCTGCGCGGGGTCGATATCGCCATCATTCGGATCGTAGAGCGCGCCTTTCAGCTCATGCGTCTCGATGAAGGGGTAACGGCGCTTAATCTCGTCGAGCCCGACCACGTCGATATCCATGCCCTGGTAGCGGCCCATGCCCTTGGCGCGCTGGAATTCCTGCATGCGCTCCGCGCTATGGGCCAGCCTGAGCGAGCCGGTGACGTGGTAGTTCATGGGATAGCGGACCTCGTCGGCCAGCCGGCGATAGAGCTCGGTCGAATAACGCTGCATGTTCATCAGCGACCATGACGAGGAGAAAGTCGGCACGTTGCCGGCGGCATGCCAGGTCGAGCCGGAGGTCAGCTCGTTCTTCTCCAGAAGCACGCAGTCGGTCCAGCCCGCCTTGGCGAGATGGTAGAGCGAGGAGGCGCCGACGGCACCACCTCCGATGATCACAACGCGTGCCGTGGTCGGCAAACCGGCCATGTTCTTCTCCGACTATTTGTTTTGATGCATGTCGTTGTCCCAAAACCGCCACGCACTTTTGGGCGACATGCATTCGTTCAATAGACAGGCGGCGAAACCACCCAGATGACGACAGCCGGCTCGGCTCCAGGATTGCGCCATCGGAACGGCTTGCCGTCGAAGCGGAAGGAGTCGCCTTCGCCAAGCCGGTGCCAGATGCCAGCAATTTCGATGTCGAAACTGCCCGAAGCGACGTAGCCGGCTTCCTCGGTCGGCCGGCGCGCCTCGGCCTTCATCTCGGCACCCGGAGCGAAGACCGAACGCAGCATCTCGAAGCTACCGCCGAGATCGGGCGACAGAAGCTCCTCCACCAGGCCGGAATCGCTTGTGCCAAGCGTGCGCCGGTTGCCGGCGCGCACGACCACGCCGCGCTCGGTCTCGACAGGCACGTCATGGCTGAAGAACAGGCTGACCGGCACGCCGAACAATTCGGCGAAGGCCCTGAGATCGCCGAGCGACGGGACCGACAGACCGCGCTCGACCTGGCTGACCCAGCCGACGGAACGGCCGAGCTTCAGTGCGATTTCAGCAAGCGTCAAGCCGCGCGCCTTGCGCAACGCGCGAATGTCGCCGGCCAGCAGCCGTTCGCCGCTGTCCTGTTCCGATCTGGCGGCGGTTGAGGGCAAAGCCATCCCTGTCTTGGTGAAAAATTCTCAGCAAATTTCATTTGATGGCGGGTTCATGAAAAAATCAAGAGGATTTTCACGCAACCACAAGATTTACTTGCGCCATTTTGACGGTTCGGGCAAAGGCTCGGCGCACGAGCGGCGAGTGGGGCGTCCGGTCGAGGCGGGTAGGCTATCGGGCGTTCAAAAAGACGCGCAAGGATGCTCCATCACTTCTAGTCGGCGCATGATCCTTCCGGAAAATCGGTTCGGGATCATACGCAAAAGGACGGCCCATGCTGGAAAACAACTCCCGGATTGCGGCGGCGATCGTCGATGACGCGATCACCTCGCGGCGGTCGGTACGCGCCTTCTTGCCCGATATGGTCGACGACGAGATCATCCGCGATATTCTCGCCGTTGCCGCGCGCGCGCCCTCAGGCACCAATATGCAACCCTGGAAAGTCTATGTGACCAAGGGCGAGGTCAAGCAGCGCATCACCGACGCCATCCTCAGCTCGGGCATCCGCGCCGAAAAGGCCGAGTGGGACGAGTATCGCTACTATCCCGACCAGTTCTTCGAACCCTATCTGACGCGACGGCGGGCCAACGGTTTCGGCCTCTACGGCGTGCTCGGCATCGGCCGGCGCGAGGTCGACAGGATGCGTGCGCAGCACGACCGCAACTTCGTCTTCTTCGACGCGCCGGTCGGCATGATCTTCACCGTCGACCGGCGGCTGAACAAGGGGTCGTGGATCGACTACGGCATGTTCCTGCAAAACATCATGGTCGCCGCGCGGGGCAGGAGCCTGCACACCTGTCCGCAAGCCGCCTTCGCGCCCTATCACCGGCAGATCAGGCCGGTGCTCAACATTCCCGACGAGGAGATCATCGTCTGCGGCATGGCGCTCGGCCACGAGGATACGTCCAAGCCCGAAAATGCCTTCCGCACCGACCGCGCGCCGCTGGAAGAGTGGGTGACGTTCGCGGAGTGACGTGAAGCGCCGTCCGGCTCTACTGCACTTCGTAGCCGACTTCCTCGCTCGCATGGCAGAGCGCTTTCCAGAACGAGCGGGCAAACGAGCGGAACACATAGATGTCGAACTGATCGGCGCCGGTGCGCTGGATCTGCGCGAAGATGTCGTGATGCATGGTCGAGCGGCCGGCGCCGATCGGGAAGGCCGGCAGCGCGAAGTCGATGGCGAAGAATTTCGCCAGCACCCACTCGGCCTTCGGCCCGGCGATACGGATCGCGGTGCGGCCGTGCGAAAGGTCGGTCACCGTACCGATGGCCGAAGTGACGACACTGGCAAAGGCCGGCGCCAATCCCTCGGCTTCATCGACCACAGTGAACTTTCCCGGCGCAAAGCCGAACACCGACCTGGCGCCGTTCGTCACACCGCCACCGGCGCCGTCGGGCAAAGCCAGGCCGGTGACCGCATGGATGCCGGCCATCAACTTCTTCTCCTCGCCGGGCCAGGCGGCGAGCTGCAGGATCGAACCCGGCCTGGTTTCGGAGAGGATGATTTCGACACCATGCTCGAAATTGCCATGCGAGCCCGGATGCAGCACCGGCTCAAGCGGCGATTGGCGTTCAACCATGCATGCGGCTCCCGTCCGGATCGAAGAAATGGTTGGAGACGATCTCGACCGGCCCGAACCGGTTGCGCAGCGGGTCGGAGACATAAGCGCGCGTGCCGCGCCGCGCCTTGCCGCCCTTGACCAGGGCAAGCGCGATATATTTACCCAGCGCCGGCGAATAGCAGCAAGCGGTGATGTGGCCAAGCGAGCCGTGCGGATTGGCTTCGTCAAGCTCCTCGACGATGTGTGCGCCGCCATTGAGCGGCTGGTTGTCGAGCGAAACAATACCGACGAGTTCCAGGCGGTCGGGCGCGATCAGCCCCTCGCGGTCCATCATCGCCGAACCGATGAACGGCTTCTTCTTCGACAGCATCCAGTCGAGATGCAGGTCGCGTGCCGTGGTACGGCCGTCGATCTCGGCACCGGTGACGTGGCCTTTCTCGATGCGCATGGTGCCCAGCGCCTCCAGCCCGTAGGTCACCAGCCCGAACGGCTTGCCGGCTTCGATCAGCGCCTCCCAGACATGGGTGCCGTAGCCGGCGCCGGAATAGACCTCGAAGGCCATTTCGCCGGAGAAGGACAGCCGGCAGATCATCACCGGCACGCCGGCGATTTCGCCGTGGACGATGCCCATGAAGGGCAGGGCGGCATTGTCGACGGCAGTGCCGCTGACGCAAGCAGCCAGTATCTGCCTTGCCTTCGGCCCGCCGATGGCGGCACCGGCCCATTGGTCGGTCACCGAGGTGACGTGGACCTTCAGCGCCGGCCAGATCACGTCGAGGAAATATTCCAGATGCTGCATCACCTTGCCGGCATTGGCGGTGGTGGTGGTCATCAGGAAATCCTGCTCGCCGAGGCGCCACGTGGTGCCGTCGTCAAAGGCGAGACCGTCCTCGCGCAGCATCAGCCCGTAGCGCGCCTTGCCGACGGCCAGCGTCGAAAACATGTTGGTGTATAGGCGGTCGAGGAATTCCGCCGCGTCGGGGCCTTGCACCGCGATCTTGCCCAGTGTCGAGACATCGACGATGCCGGCGCTCTCGCGCGTGCCTCTCGCTTCGCGGACATAGGCCTGCTCGATCGTCTCGCCGGGATGGCCGTAGATCATCGGCCGATACCACAGGCCGGCGGAATACATGGTGGCGCCGTTGGCGACGTGCCAGTCATGCATCGGCGTCAGCCGCTCGGGCTTCAGATCGCCGAAGCGTTCGGCGGCTAGCGAGCCGATCGACACCGCCGAAAAGGGCGGGCGAAAGCGCGTCGTGCCGACCTGCGGGATCGGCTTGCCCAGCGCCTCGGCCATTATGGCCAGGCCGGGTATGTTGGAGCTCTTGCCCTGGTCGGTTGCCATGCCGAGCGTGGTGTAGCGCTTCAGATGCTCGACCGAGACGAAGCCTTCGCGATGCGCCAGCCGCACGTCATCCGCCGTCACGTCATGCTGGAAGTCGACGAAGCTTTTTCCTTCGGCCTTGATCTCGAACACCGGCGCCGGATCGGGATCGCCAGGTGCTGCTTCGACGGCAGGCAAGGCCGCCGGCGTGGCGGTTGCGCCCGCAGCGGAAAGACCGGCGGCGCGACCTTCGGCGATCGCCTCGGCGGTGGAGAAACTGCCGGTGAAGGCGCCGGCGCCGATCCATTGCTGTGTCGTCGGCTTGGGCGGCAGGAACGCTTGCAATGCTTCGTTCCATTCCGCTTTGGCTCCGGCCTGGCTGGCCAGATGAATGGTCGGCGACCAGCCGCCCGACATCAATAGGCAATCGGCGTGGATGCTGCGCGCATCGCCGGAAAGCGCGCCGTTGACCATGTCGAAGCGCTGCACCTTGAAGCCGGAAAGCGCCTTGCCGCCCTCGGTGGCGATCACCGCGTGGCCAGAAAGGATCTCGGCCTCGGTCTCGCCGGCCAGCTTGCGCATTTCGCTCGAAAGCTCAGGGCGCACGTCGATGATGGCGACGACCACGGCGCCGGCCTTCTTCAGCGCCAGGGCCGCGCGATAGGCGCTGTCATTGTTGGTGAACAGCCCGATCCTGTCGCCGGGCAGCACGCCATATTCAATGGCATAACGCTCGGCAGCATGCGCCAGCATTACGCCTGGCCGATCATTGCCTGGAAAGACCAGCGGACGCTCCAGGGATCCGGTGGCCAGCACCACCGACCTGGCGCGGATCGTCCAGTAGCGATGGCGCGATTCGCCCTTGCCGGGCGTTTCCTTGTGGTCGGTGACACGTTCGAGCGCGGCAAGCGTGTTGCCGTCATAATAGCCCCAGACGGTGGTGCGCGGCAGCAGGCGGATATTGTCACGGCCTTCGAGCTGGCCAGCGGCGCGCGCTGCCCAGTCGGCGGCCGGCATGCCATCGATCGTCTCGCCCGACCAATTGGCCGAGCCGCCGAAATGCGGCTCGAGCTCGGCCAGGATGACGCGTGCACCCTGATCGGCAGCCGCCCTGGCGGCCATCAGCCCCGCCGGGCCGGAGCCGACTACCAGCACATCGCAAAACGCGTTCATGCGTTCGTAGCGCGCCGTATCGGGAGCCGTGCCTGCCTTGCCCAGGCCGGCGGCACGGCGGATGAAATGCTCACAGAACATCCAGAAGCGAGTGCCCTTCAGCGGACCGATCACCGGTCCCATGAAGGTCTTGTAGTAGAAGCCGGCCGACAAAAGCTTGCCGCCGAGCTGGTTCACGGCACTGACGTCCCAGGCAAGCGAAGGGAAGCGGTTCTGGCTGATCGCGGCCAGCCCGTCATAAATCTCGACCATTGTGGCGGGGATGTTCGGCTCGCGAACCTCGCCCCTCAACACTGTGACCAGCGCGTTCGGTTCCTCGACGCTGGCGGTCAGCACGCCGCGCGGGCGGTGATATTTGAACGAACGCCCAAACAGGGTGATGCCGTTGGCCAGCAGCGCCGAAGCCAGCGTGTCGCCGGCATGGCCGGTATAAGGCGCGTCGTCGAAGGTGAAACGGATGGTCCGCAGCCGGTCGATGCGGCCCCCGGCCTCTGTACGGCGCGGGCTCATGGCTTGTCCTCGGCCCGGTGCCGCGCAACCGAGTTGTGGTCGCCGCGCGCGAACGCGGTGCTGGAGATCTCGTGCGTCAGCGTGTTGCGCACGACCCTGAGATGGGCGCGGCAGCCGCCGGAATGCTGCCAGATCTCATTGTGGTCGCCGGCTGGATTAAGCCGGTCGTAGACATAGGCGTTCCAGGCGTCGAGGTTCTGCGAGGCGGGCTGTGGGCGCTGGCGATTGCCGTCGCCCTGATAGGTGAATTCGATCACGTCGCGCGGGCCGCAATAGGGGCAGGTGATGAGCATGGATCTCTAACCTAATGCAGCCGGGGCGTGGCGCCCTGGCCCTTGTCGTCGATCACCAGGCCACGGTAGAAGCGGTCGAGCGTGAAGGCCGAGTTGAGACCGTGCGGCTCGTCCTTGGCAATGGTCCAGGCAAAGCACCAGCCGGAAGCCGGCGTCGCCTTGAAGCCGCCATAGCACCAGCCGCAGTTGAGATACATGCCCGGCAGCGGACCGGTGGTGATGATTGGCGAGCCGTCCATCGACATGTCGCAGACGCCGCCCCATGAGCGCAGCATGCGGACACGGGCCAGCCCAGGGAACAGCGCCAGCATCTCGCTCATCACCTCATCGACGATCGGCAGGCTGCCGCGTTGGGCGTAGCTGTTGTAGCCGTCGAGATCGCCGCCATAGACAAGGCCGCCCTTGTCCGATTGCGACATGTAGAAATGGCCCATGCCGAAGGTCAGGACCGTATCGATGAACGGTTTTAGCGATTCCGTGACGAAGGCCTGCAGCACGTGGCTCTCGATCGGCATCGTCTCGATGCCGGCAAGCCGCATGACCCGCCCGGTGCTGCCGGCAACCGCGACCGCTACCTTTTTTGCGCGGATTTCGCCGCGCGTTGTCGTGACGCCGGTGATGCGGTCGCCGTCGCGCAGGAAGCCGGTGACCTCGCAATTTTCGATGATGTCGACGCCGCGGCGATCTGCGCCGCGCGCATAGCCCCAGGCGACGGCGTCGTGGCGGGCGGTGCCGGCGCGCCGCTGCATCAGGCCGCCGACGATCGGGAAACGCGCGGTGGCTGAGACGTCGAGCGCCGGCACCAGGCGCGCGATTTCGGCCGTGGTCATCAGTTCGGCGTCAACGCCGAGATGGCGCATGGCGTTGCCGCGCCGGGCATAGTCGTCGAGCTGAGCAGGTGTGTGGGCGAGGTTCAGGCAGCCGCGCTGCGAGAACATGACGTTGTAGTTGAGGTCATGGGCCAGGTTCTCCCACAGCTTCATCGAATGCTCGTAAAAGCGCGTGTTGGCCGGCAGGAGATAGTTGGAACGGACCGCCGTGGTGTTGCGGCCGACATTGCCGGAACCGAGCCAGCCCTTCTCCAGCACCGCGACATTGGTGATGCCGTGCTCCTTGGCTAGGTAGTAGGCGGTCGACAGGCCATGGCCGCCGCCGCCGATGACGATCACGTCGTAGGACGCCTTCGGGTCGGGCTTGCGCCAGGCCGGCCTCCAGTCCTTGTTTCCGGTCAGCGCGTTCTTGAGAAGCGAAAAGGCCGAATATTCCGCCATTCTTATTGTCATCCATTTCAGGCTTTGCGGCAGACTATAGAGCAGGCCGCCAACGCAAAGCCAAGATTGCGCCATCGCTTTTCGACTCCCCGACTTCGACTGGATTGGCCGACTTCGATTGGATTGGCCGACTTCGATTGGCGGACTTCGAAAACGAGCCGCCTGGCATGACTTGCCCCGTGATATGAGCGTCTTTATCAAGGACGTGCTTCAAAACTGCCGCTGCCGTCCGCGAGTCGCCAGAAAAATCATGTTCTTTCGTTTACTCCGCCTGGTCCTGATCGTTGCGCTTGTTGTCTTGGCGCCGCCGTCGTTCGACGCGATGGCGCAGGCGCTCGGGCAGGGTGCCGCCGGGCTGGTTACAGACCAGCAGAAGGTCATCCAGAGCCTGACGGCCAAAACCGACGATCTCGAGAAGAAGATACAGCAGGACGGCCAAGACGATGCCACCCTGGTGGAAATCCGCCTGCAATTGGAGGATCTGTCGCGGGCGGCGCTCACCAGCGCGCTGGCGTTCCGCTCGCGTCTCGGCGATATCAACGATCGGATCGAGACGCTGGGACCTCCGCCGGCCGCGGGCCAGCCGGCCGAGCCCGACATCGTGACCGGTGAACGCCAGGCGCTGGCTTCCGAAAAAGCCGAGATTAACGCCGTCATTGCCAGCGCGCAGAACCTGTCGATCCGTGTCAGCGGGCTGATCGAGAAGATCGGCAACATGCGCAGCGAGCTGTTCCGCAATCAGCTCACCAAGCGCTACGTGCTGTCCGATGCATTGAGCCCGGAGGTCATTTCCAACGCCAATGACGAATTTACCAGTTTCTACAAAGCGGTGTCGTCCTGGCTGAGCTTCGCCTTCAAGTTCAAGTTCCAGGCAATTCTTGCCGCGACGTTGATGGCGCTTGCGCTGGCCGCCGTGCTTTTTGTCGGCGGGCGGCGCCTGTTCGGCCGCGTCTTCGAAGCCGATCCTTCCGTCGAGGATCCATCCTATCTCAGCCGCCTGTCGGTGGCGTTCTGGTCGACATTGCTGCCGTCGCTGGCGGTTGGCGCCTTCCTTATCTCGACGGTCTTCTTCTTCAATTATTACAATGTCTTGCGCGGCGACATCGGCATCTTCCTGAATTCGCTGGTTGCCGTTATCGCGGTGGTGTTCTGCGTCAACCGGCTGACCAATGCGGCGCTGGAACCGCGGTTGCCGAACTGGCGTCTGATCCCTGTCGAAACCGGCCCGGCGCGCTGGCTGGTGCGGCTGACGACTGCCATGGCCGTCGCCATCGGCATCAATTATTTCCTGTCGGTCGTCAACGACAAGATGGGCTCGCCGCTATCGCTGACCATCGCCAGAAGCTTTGTCGCCACCATCAGCGTCGGCGTCATCCTGATCCTGATGGGGCTGCTGAAGCCGTTCAAGGCTGCCGACGGGAGCTGGCGCCCGTGGCCGGCATGGCTGCGCTACACCGCCGTCGCGCTAGGGCTATTCACCATAGCGTCGGCGCTGCTCGGCTTTATCGGCCTTGCTATTTTCGTCTCGGTGCAGGTCGTGGTTACCGGCACTATCCTGGTCACCGCCTATATCGGCTTCCTGTCGGCGCGGGCGATCGGCGAGGAAGGTGGTTTCGCCAACACTTCGATCGGGCGCTGGCTAGCGGCCAATTCAAGCTACGAAGAGACCGCGCTCGACCAGCTCGGGCTTGTCGTCAGCGCCGCCATAAACATCATGATCGTGCTGGTGTTCCTGCCGCTGATCCTGTTGATGTGGGGCTTCCAGCCCGGCGACATCCAGGCCTGGGCCTACAAGCTGGCGACGGGCCTCACCATAGGCTCGGTGACGATCTCGGTCACCGGCATCCTCACTGGCGTCGTCGTCTTCATCATCGGCTATTTCCTGACGCGCTGGTTCCAGGGCTGGCTCGACGGTTCGGTGATGGCGCGCGGCCGGGTCGACACCGGTGTGCGCAATTCGATCCGGCTGGCGGTCGGCTATGCCGGCGTCGCGGTCGCGGCACTGGTCGGCATCTCGGCGGCCGGTATCGACCTCTCCAATCTCGCGTTGGTCGCCGGCGCCCTGTCTCTCGGCATCGGCTTTGGCCTGCAGAATGTCGTCTCCAACTTCGTCTCGGGCCTGATCCTTTTGGCCGAGCGGCCGTTCAAGGTCGGCGACTGGATCGTTGCCGGTGACATCAGCGGCACGGTCAAGAAGATCAGCGTGCGCGCCACCGAGATCGAAACGTTCCAGCGGCAGTCGGTGATCCTGCCCAATTCAAACCTGATCAACAATGCGGTCGGGAACTGGACGCACCGCAACAAGCTCGGCCGCATCGATATCAAGGTCGGCGTCGCCTATGGCAGCGACATCAAGCACGTGCATGGCGTCCTGTTGGAGATCGCGCGCAGTCATCCGCTGGTGCTGAAAAACCCCGAACCCTTTGTGCTGTTTTCCAATTTCGGCCCGGCCGCGCTCGAATTCGAGATCCGCGTATTCCTGGCAGACGTTCTTAGTGGCAATATCGTCCAGAACGACATCCGCTTTGCCATCTTCGATGTGTTCGCCGACCAGCATATCGAAATTCCGTCGACACCGCGCGCCGTCGTCGAGACCAAAAAGCACGAGGCGTGGCCGATCGACGACGACAAGATCGAAGTCGAATTCGCCGAGCGGGAACAAGCAAAAGCCCTAGCGGCGGTCGAGGCGAAACGTCTCGCCAAGTCGGGACGCAAGGTACGGAAGCCCGATCCTGACTAGCTGATTGGAGCTTGCCTTCAAGCCTTCGGAAACCAATTGCGGCATGAATGCGGCATTCAGTTGCCGTTCAGCTTGCATTGCATATAAGCTCACCTGCAAACGGCGAGAATGCCTTGCGAAATGCAACAGAGGCGGTGGCAACACCGATACTGCAAAATGTGGAAGTCTCTCGTCGCCGCCATCGCTTTTCTGGCCGTGGGCGGTTCGGCCCATGCCGCCAGCGCGGTCAACAAGGACGCCGAGACCCGCACGCTGATCGTGACGGAAGGCGGCGGCAAGACCGAGCTGGCGCTGGCCGCTGGCGAAACCGTGGAATTTTGCCCGAGCGGCTGTTTTGTTACCTTGCCGAATGGCGACCTCGAGGCGCTGACCGGTTCGGAGACGATTGAGATCTCGGGCGGCGTCGCGCGCATCAAGTAAAGTCGACGCCATGATTTTTGAAGGCCGGGCAAACGCCCGGCCTTTTATTTGCTTCCGGTAATCGGCGATGAAGGTATGCACTTTTCTTCGAAGCTGCGCAGGGCGGGCTCTAGCAGCGCCTTCGTACCGAGCAGGGCGAAGGCGTAGGTCTAACTGCATTCGACGGGCTGGTGGCGCGGGCTTTTTTGGCGATGTCGCAAACAGGCTGCAAGCGCGGCGCCGCGCCGCCCTATAGTCTGCTCGCAATAGCATCTTGGAGTCGCGGGCAATGGCAGGGTTTCCGGAAAAGGCGAAGGTCGTCATCGTCGGGCTGGGCGGCATCGTCGGCGCATCGGTCGCCCATCACCTGATCGAGCGCGGATGGGACGATATTGTCGGCATCGACAAATCGGGCATCCCGACGGATATCGGCTCGACGGCGCATGCCTCCGACTTCTGCTACACGACCAGCCATGATTTCCTGTCGTGCTGGACGACGCTCTATTCCATCGATTTCTACGAAAAGATGGGTCACTACGCGCGCATCGGCGGCCTCGAGGTCGCCCGCGTCGGCGACGACGCTCGCATGGCGGAGATCAAGCGCAAGATCGCCTCGGCGAAGGCCTTCGGCACACGCGCCCGCCTGATCGATCCCGCCGAGATCAAGGAAAAATTCCCGCTGATCGAAGAACAGATGGTACAGGGCGGCCTGTGGGATCCCGACGCCGGCCTCGTCATCCCGCGCTCGCAGACCGTCGCCGGCAAGCTTGTCGACCAGGCGGAAGCTTCCGGCAAACTCAGGGCGTTTGCCAATACGTCGGCCAGGTCGCTCGTCATCGAGAACGGCCGCATCAAGGGCGTGGTGACCGACCGCGGCACCATCGAAGCCGACTATGTCGTGGTCTGCACCGGCATCTGGGGACGGCTGATCGCGGAAATGGCGGGCGAGGACCTGCCGGTCATGCCGATTGACCATCCGCTTACCTTCTTCGGGCCGTACACTGAGTTCGCCGGCACCGGCAAGGAGATCGGCTGGCCGCTGCTGCGCGACCAGGGCAACTCGGCTTACATGCGCGATACTGGCGACCCTAAGACCGCCGAAGGCGGGCAGATCGAATGGGGTTATTACGAAGAGACCAATCCGCGCCTTTGCCATCCGCGCGATCTTCTCGAGAAAAACCGGGCACGGCTTTCGCCGTCGCAACGCGATCTCGACATGGAGCAGATCCTGGCGCCGCTCGAGCGCGCCATGGAACTGACGCCGATCCTGGGCGAGCTGGGCTACAATGAGAGCCATTCCTTCAACGGCCTGCTGCAGGTGACGGCGGACGGCGGCCCCTCGATGGGCGAAAGCCAGAAGGTGAGGGGCCTCTGGTATGCCGTGGCGATCTGGGTCAAGGACGGCCCCGGCATGGGCAAGCTCATCGCCGACTGGATGACGGACGGCCGCACGGCGATCGACCACCACGCCATCGACTATTCGCGTTTCTATCCGCACCAGACGAAAGAACAGTTCATCTGGGATCGCTGCACCGAAACCGCGATGAAGGTCTACAACCCGGCGGTCCATCCGCGCGAGCCCTTCTCCAAGGCTCGCAATGTCCGCCGCTCGCCCTTCTGGGAGCGCGAGAAGGAACTCGGCGGCTATTTCATGGAGCTCGGCGGCTGGGAGCGCGCCCATGGCTACGCCGCCAACGAGCATCTGCTCGAGAAATACGGCAACCGGGTGCCGGTGCGCCAAAACGAATGGGATAACCGCCACTTCTGGCGCGTCTCGAACGCCGAGCATCTCGCGATGAGCGAGGATTGCGGCATCGTCAACCTGTCGCATTTCGCCATGTACGACGTGGAAGGCCCGGACCATGTCGCGCTGATGGAATGGCTGTGCGCGGCAAAGATCGGCGGTGACGGCAATATCGGCAAGGGCATCTATACCCATTTCCTCGACGAGGAAGGCATGGTGCGCGCCGACCTGACCGTCATCCGCATGGCCGACCGCTGCCGCGTCATCGACGGCGCCGATGCCGGGCCGCGCGACTTCCAGTACATGCGCCGGACGGCAGAGGACAAAGGCTTCGACGTTACCGTCACCGATGTGACCGAGAGATATGTGACCGTCGGCATCTGGGGTCCGAATGCGCGGGCAACATTGGGCAAGGTCGTGGAAAACCCCGACGGACTGACGCTTGAGAATTTTCCCTTTGCCGCGATCAAGCCCGTCAGGATCGCCGGCAAGGACGTGACCGCCTTCCGCATCTCCTATGTCGGCGAGCAAGGCTGGGAACTGCATATGCGCTACGAGGACGGCCTGGCTGTCTGGGACGCGCTGCGGTCGACCGGCGTGATGGCCTTTGGCGTCGAGACCTATGCCAACAGCCGCCGCATGGAGAAGAGCCTGCGCCTGCAAAACGCGGACCTCTTGACCGAATACAATCTGCTGGAAGCCGACCTTGCCCGTCCGAAAGTCAAGGAGGCCGATTTCTGCGGCAAGGCAAAGCATCTGGAATATCGCGCCCGGGTGCATCAGCCGGCCATGCTTTGCACGCTTATCATGACGGACAATACAGATTCGAATGGTGTTCCCCGCTATCCGGTTGGCACGATGCCGGTGATGGACCCGCAAACCGGTGAGACGCTCGTCGACGAGCTCGGCCGCCGCTCCTTCACGACCTCGGTGGCCTATGGTCCGACCCTCGGCAAGAACATCGCGCTCGCCCACCTGCCCTGGGCGTATTGCCAGGAGGGCCGCAAGCTGAGCGTCGAATATTTCGGCGAGAAGTACCCGGTCGAAGTGGCCGCCGTCGGCTACAGGCCGCTCTACGACCCGGAGAACCTCAATCCGCGCAGCTAAGCGTTGCTTGCCTGCCGATTCTCCACACAGGCAAGCCGAGCAGTGCCAGCAGGACCTGAATGCAGAAGCCCGATTCATCGTCGGGCTTTTCGCTTTGTGGAGCGATGATTCTCGCTTACCGTCGCGCTGCGATTGGGGGGTGCCTTTGCGGCGGATCGGCTGGGACAGAAAAAACGATGCGCTTGTGTTTCAGCTGAACCGGAATATCCCGGTTCGCGTCAGCTGGACCTTCGCAATTCCCATTGTGCTGCCCTTCCTGAACGAGTGGGCGAGCCGACCCAAGGATGCACTGATCCATACCTCTATCTTTGCAGCGCTTCTGTTTGCGTCGATATTTCTGCACGAACTGGCACACGCCTGGATCGGACGCCGACAAGGCGTCGCCACCGACATGATAGAATTATATCTCTTCGGCGGGCTCACGCGTTTCAAACGCGCCGCAGCGCCATCGCCTGCCTGGGCGCGGATTGCGATAGCGGGTCCCCTGGCGAACGTCGCGCTCGCCGCGTTTTTCGATGCGGCCTATTATCTGGTTTTTGGAGAACTCATCCCACTTGCGCCCGAAAGGCCATTCGGGTGGCTGCCGTCAAGGTCGGCCGGTCCTCTGGAATGGACGCTTTGGATTGGCGCATTGTTGAACGTGTCACTTATCATTCTCAACATCCTGCCCGCCTTCGATCTGGATGGCGGCGTGATTGCAAGACATTTGTTCCTGAGACGCTTCGGCGTCCGCCGGGCCGCGCAGATCGTCGGCATCTGCGGCATCGTACTTTCAATTCTGCGTTTTGCGATCATCTTGCCTGCCGCGGGTATTCTGTTGTGGCTTCCGCCGTCATTCAAGCCGAACTGGAGGGCAGCGCGCGGGGTCGGTGCTAGAAAACCGAAGCCGGACCCATCCTCCGAGACGGATGTCGAGAAGGCCGTGGAGTGGTGGGGGCGGGGCGGGCACCGCATCCACAAATGAAATTCGTTTTCCGGCGGTTCGCAAAAATGTGACCGAATGAGACCGGCTCTCCACCGGGCTTTTCTCTTTGTCGATCGGCGATTTTCGCTTACCGTGCGGCATGTCTGGTTTTGCCCGTGCAAGACATCTCGTCTCGGGTGCCGCCGCGCTGGCGTCGGTGCTATGGCTGACTGCAAACTCCCGCGCCGCCGAGCCGGTCGACGTCGAACTGGTGCTGGCAGTCGACGTTTCGCTGTCCATGTCGCCGGACGAGCTCGAAATCCAGCGTCATGGCTATGCGGCGGCGCTGACGCATGACGATGTCCTGCAGGCAATCGGCGAAGGCGCTCATGGCAAGATTGCCGTCACCTATGTCGAATGGGCTGGCGCGACCTGGCAGCAGGTCGTCGTGCCGTGGACGGTGATCGCCAATCGTGCCGACGCCGAGCGGCTGGCAGCGCAGCTTTCCGCTCATCCGCCGGCCAGTGCCAGGCGCACCTCGATCTCCGGCGCGCTGGAATTCGCCAGCGATCTCTTTGCTGAAAGCGGCTTCCAGGGCGTCAAGCGGGTGATCGACATTTCGGGTGACGGCCCCAACAACCAGGGCGCACCTGTCGATATCACCCGCGACGCCGTGATCAAGCAAGGCATCACCGTCAACGGCCTGCCGCTGATGACCAGGGGCGGGTTCAGCAGCGCTTACGATGTCAACAATCTCGACCGCTACTACAGCGACTGCGTCATCGGCGGGCCGGGATCCTTCATGATCCCGGTCAATGACTGGACGCAGTTTCCGGAGGCCATCCGCCGCAAGCTGGTGCTGGAGCTTGCCGGTCCGGCCTCGCCGCAGCGAGCGGCGGAAGAGGCGGCGCATCCGCCATTGGTGCTGGCACAGGACATCCCCGTCACCGACTGCCTGGTCGGTGAAAAAATGTGGCGCGACCGCAGCTGGATGTACAACAGCCGCTGATGGCGGAGTTTGCTGTCGATGGTGACATACCGCAGTGCAGCATCTGCTTCATTGACAAGCCTGCGGGCGTCTGTGACACAATTCCCCATCCGAACACATAAAAGGGGAACCGACATGAACAGGATCGGAATTCTTGCCGCAAGCTTGACGCTTGCCGTCGGATTGTCCGCGCCGGCGATGGCCGCCACATCGGTCAGCATCGGCATCAGTGGATGGACCGGCTTTGCGCCGCTGACGCTCGCCAAGCAGGCCGGCATCTTCGAAAAGCACGGCCTCGACGTCACCTTGAAGAAGGTGCCGCAAGCCAGCCGGCCGCTCGCCATCGCCAGCGGCGACCTGCAATGCGCCGCCACCACGGTCGAGACCTGGCTGGTCTGGAACGCCAATGGCGTGACGACCAAGCAGATATTCCAGCTCGACAAATCCTACGGCGCCGACGGCATCGTCGCCCGCAACGACATCAAGACCGTCGCCGATCTCAAAGGTAAGTCGGTCGCGTCTTCGGCGCCGGGCACCTCGCCCTATTTCATGCTGGCCTGGGTGCTCAACAAGAACGGCATGTCGACCAAGGACGTGACGGTCGTCAACCTGGAGCCGGATGCGGCGGCGCAGGCGTTTCTCGCCGGCCAGAACGATGCGGCGGTCACCTATGAGCCGTTCATCTCGGCGGTGCGCGAAAAGTCCGACCAGGGCCATATCCTTGTGACCACTCTCGACTATCCGATGGTGCTCGATACGGTCGGCTGCACGCCGGAGTTCCTCAAGGCCAATCCGGATGCGGGCAAGGCGCTTGCCGACAGCTATTTCGAGGCACTCGACCTGATCAAGAGCGATCCGGCGAAATCCTATGAGACGATGGGTGCCGACGTGAAGCAGTCGGCCAAGGAATTCGAAGAATCGGCCAAATACCTGAAATGGGCCGACAAGGCTGAAAACAAGCAGTTCTTCACCAAGGAATTCCAGGACTTTTCCAAGACCGCCGGCGAGCTTCTGCTGCAGATGGGTTTGATCAAGGAAGCGCCTGACGTCTCGACATTGGCCGACACCAGCGCCGTCGCCGACTAACCGGCAGGATTGTCGCCCGGCGGCGGCGCGTGCGCCGCCGCTTTTTCATTCAGATCAGAGGACGGTCGAAGATGCCGCGCCCCTTGCATCCGGTCTCGCCGGGCATTCGAACCGTGCTCGGCATTTCGTTCTTCGTGCTGTTCGTGGCGTTCTGGGCGTGGATCACGCTTGGCGGCCACGTCAATCGCATTTTCCTTGCCGATCCGCTGTCGATGGTGAGAGACGGTTGGCGGCTGCTGGTCGAGGACCGCTTCTGGCTCGACATCCTTATCACCATCTGGCGCGTCTTCGGCGGGTTCCTGATGGCGGCCATCGTTGCCGTGCCGCTCGGCATCGTGATGGGTGCCTGGAAGCCCGTGGAGGCGTTCCTGGAGCCGTTCGTCTCCTTCGCCCGCTATCTGCCGGCATCGGCCTTCATCCCGCTGCTCATCCTGTGGGCGGGCGTTGGCGAGCTCGAAAAACTGCTGGTGATCTTCGTCGGCTCGGTGTTCCAGATCATCCTGATCATCGCGGTCAAGGTCGGCGGCACACGGCGCGACCTGGTCGAGGCGGCCTACACGCTTGGCTCGTCCGACAACGGCATCGTGCGGCGCGTGATCATGCCGGCCAATGCGCCGGAGATTGCCGAGACCCTGCGGCTGGTGCTCGGCTGGGCCTGGACCTATGTCATCGTCGCCGAGCTGATCGGCTCGTCGTCGGGCATCGGCTACATGATCATCAACAGCCAGTCGCGGCTGGCGACAGGGCAGATCATCTTCGGCATCATCGTCATCGGCCTGATCGGGCTGTTGTCCGATTTCGCATTCAAGGCGCTCAACCGTTGGCTGTTTCCATGGAGCCTGGCGTGAGCAAGCTGCTCATCGAAGGCGTCTCGCGCACCTTCGCCGGTGTCGGCGGTGGGCAGCCGGTCAAGGCGCTGATGCCGATCGATCTGGCGGTTGCCGCCAACGACTTCATCACCATCCTGGGGCCATCCGGCTGTGGAAAGTCGACGCTGCTCAGGATCGTCGCCGGCCTCGAAGCGCCGAGTGGGGGACGTGTTCTGCTCGACGGCAGGGTGGTGGACCGGCCCGGTCCAGACCGCGGCATGGTTTTCCAGTCCTATACGCTGTTTCCGTGGCTGACGGTTGCCGAGAACATCGCCTTCGGCCTGCGCGAACGTGGAATGGCCGAGCACGAGCGCAGCGAAATCGTCGCTTCTTACGTCGATCTCGTCGGGCTGAGAGGTTTTGAAAACCATTGGCCGAAGCAGCTTTCCGGCGGCATGCAGCAGCGCACCGCGATTGCCCGGGCACTGGCCAACGATCCGGAGATTCTGTTGCTCGACGAGCCGTTCGGCGCACTCGACAACCAGACCCGCGGGCTGATGCAGGAACTGCTTCTCGGCATCTGGGAGCGGCGGCAAAAAACGGTGCTGTTCGTCACCCACGACATCGAGGAGGCGATCTTCATGGCGTCGCGCGTGGTCGTGATGACGGCACGGCCGGGCCGCATCAAATCGGACGTTGCCGTCGACCTGCCGCATCCGCGCCACTACACGCTGAAGACCAGCCCGGAGTTTTCGGCACTGAAGGCGCGGCTGACGGAAGATATCCGCGTCGAGGCGATGCGCACGGCGCAGATATAGTCGGGTCAGCAAGGCGCCTGAACGGCTCAGAGACTTCGTAAGTCCTTGATAAGCACGTAAAGATGCAGCGGGTCCGTCGGCGATTGCGCGAATCCGTAGCGCTCGTAAAACGTGCGGGCGCCGTCGTTCTTGGCGTGGACGACGACCGCGCGGATACCTGCAATATCCGCCGCCTGCAAACTGCGCAGGACGGCATCGCGCAACAGTCCGCCGCCGACGCCTTTGCCTTGCCAGTCCAGACTGACCGCAAGACGCGCCAGCAGCATTACAGGCACCGGATGGCGTGCGAGACCTTTCGTCAATCGCTCGGGCGCACCCTCATATTTAACTTCACCAACGACCAGGGTATAAAAGCCGATCACATCTTCGCCAGAGAGACCAATGTAGGTCTGCGAAGCATTGGCTTGCTGGTTTTGGAATGCATAGCGTACGAGAAAGCGATTGAGCGGTTCTTCACCGCAGTCGAACATGTCCACCAAATGCGTGCGGGCCAGTTTCTCGATCTGGAATTCGCTCACGCTGGATCGCGACCGGAAAAGATGCTTGGTTCGTTCAATAGGTGCTTGAGGCGGGGGAGATCACGCGTTGGCGCGTCGAGCGCTGCCATGAACGCGACCCATTTTTCGGCGTCGAGATGGAAGCTGCGCCGGTCGGCTAATGTTTCTTCGGCTCGCGCAAGCGCGCTTTCAAGCACGAAATCGCTGAGCGAACGGCGTTCAGTCGCGGCGGCGGTTGCGAGTGTACGCTTTGCCTGGGGGGTAAGGCGCAAGTCCAGTTTTTCCGATCTGGTGGTTCTGGTCATTGGTACCTCTCGATTGAAGGATACCACGCCAGACAATGTCATGACAATGCGGCCGCGCCCGCGAAACGTGCTGGATCAAGCCGCTAGAAGCTGCTTGCGGTCGACGCGTTCCTGTTGCGGCGAGCGGGCGTACAACTCGCGATAGCATTTGGAGAAATGCGAGGCGGAAACAAAGCCGCAGGCGACCGCCACTTCGACCACCGGCAACGACGACTGGATCAGCAGGTGCCGGGCGCGGTCGAGGCGGATCTCCAGATAGTAACGGGCAGGGGAGCGCCCCATCTCGGTGCGGAACAGGCGCTCAATCTGCCGGCGCGACAGGTCGACATGGTCAGCGACCTCGATCAGCGAGAGCGGCTCGGAGAGATTGGCTTCCATCAGCTCGATAATGGTCAGAACCTTGGAATTCTGCACGCCAAGGCGGGCGCGCAGCGGCAGGCGCTGGCGGTCGGTCGGGCTGCGCACGCGATCAGTCAGCACCTGCTCGCAGACGCGGTTGACGAGGCTTTCGTCGAAATCGTCGCCGATCAGCTTCAGCATCATGTCGAGCGCGGCGGTGCCGCCGGCGCAGGTGTAGATGTTCTGGTCGATCTCGAAGAGGTCGGCGAAGACATTGGCCTTGGGGAACGCCTCGGAAAAGCCCGGCAGGTTCTCCCAATGGATGGCGCAGCGCTTGTTGGACAGCAGGCCTGCGGCGGCCAGGATATGCGCGCCGGTGCACAGGCCGCCGACGGCAACGCCGCGATTGTACTCCTCGCGCAACCAGGCAAAGGCCGATTTGTTCTGGTAGCGCTCGACATTGATGCCGCTGCAGACGATGGCCATGTTCGGCCGGTCCGGTCCGGACATTTTCTTGCGCTCTTCCTCCAGCGAGGTGTTGACGGCGCATTCGACGCCGTTCGAGGCGCGCACCGGCTTGCCGTCGATGCTGGCGAGCCGCCAGCGATAGGCTTCATAGCCGAGCATGCGGTTGGCCGAACGCAACGGATCGAGCGCCGTCGCGAAGGCGATCATGGTGAAATCGGGGACCAGGAAGAATACGAACGATCGCCGAATCGGGTGCTTTACGACGTTCACGGGTAGATCCTCACGCTGCAATGGCGCGAACAGGATGTCGCGATTAGCATAGCGACATCAGGAAAGACGTTTCCTGTCAATTGGCTAGATGGCAACGGAGCGACTTTATTTGCGACACGGGTCGCAAATGGGCAATCGCTATGCGGCGAAGGACGCGACATGCCGCCGGATCGAGCAAACGAGCCTACGCAGTCTGCGCACACGAAAACGCCGCGTCGGCAAAACCGAAGCGGCGCTGGATCGATTTCGAAGCAGCGCTAGGCTGCTTCCGCCGGGATTGCCGCGTCTCAGGCGACGAAGCCGAGGCGCGCGGCAGCCATGGCACCGGTCTGGCCAGGCATGGTGTTGGCCAGGCGCTGGCGCTCGAGCGCAGTCGTCAGGTTCATTTCGCGACGGGCAAAGAGGCGGGCAAAAAGCTTCATGATCATCTCCATTCGGTTGCTCAGACGGGTCGCCTTCGCTTGATGGAGTGGGGCAGCTCGTTTGTTGATGATGATATAGGCTTACGTGAGGGGAAACTAAATCGCAAAAGCGAAGCACTTGATATGAAAAGCGACACGGAATGCGACAAATTTGGGCATTCTGCCCAGGATTTTCGATTATTTACAATGTGTTGATTGCCAGTGCGGGCTGCTATGCGACTTGCTTATATGCGGCATGCGACGGCGACATGGCTCGGGAAAATCATTGGAGTACAAACAAAAAGGCCTGCCGGGCTGATCTGCGCGGCAGGCCTTCAGCTGTTGATACACACGGTTTACTTTGCTCCAGCCCAGGATCCCACACCATGGCGAGTGCCGGCCTTGGCATCGGCAGCTTCGGGCCAGCCGATATCCTTCTGCAGTTCAATCGGCAGCGCGCGGATGGCGCGTTCCGTCTGGTAGCGGGCACGGGCCTCGCTGAACTCGGTCGCGATCCGACCGATGGATGACAGGATAGACATCTCAGTCTCCTTCGCGTTGGGCCGGGTTGTCCCGGCGCTTGCAGCGTCAGGCGGTACACCGGGTTTGTTTCAGCCTCATTTCGTGTCGATTGCAGGTCCGTGTCATGGTTGTTTCGGGACCACTTCGATGCGTCCTGCCTTCGATGGAGTTGACTATCCTCCCAAACTGATGTTCAATCAAACGAAATGGAATGATGGTTTGCATCAGAAAAATTGAAGGTCGCTTGCCATGAACGCCCCACTCAATCATCCGCTGCCGCTGCTCGATCTCGATGTTCTGCGCACTTTCGTCGCAATCGCCGAGACCGGCAGCTTCACCACTGCGGCCAATGCGGTCTTCCGCACGCCGTCGGCCGTGTCGATGCAGATCAAGAAGCTGGAGGACATTCTCGGCCGCTCGGTGTTCGCGCGCGACGCCCGTTCGGTGACGCTGACCACCGATGGCGAGATGCTGCTCGGCTATGCGCGCCGGCTGCTGTCGATCAATCGCGAGGTGGTGTCGAAGTTCATCATTCCAGACATTGTCGGGGTGGTGCGGCTCGGCTCGCCGGACGATTACGGCGAACGTGTGCTGCCGCATGTGCTGAAGCGGTTCGCACAGTCGCATCCATCGATCGCGGTCGACGTCACCATCGACCAGAGCGTCAATCTGCGCCGGCGCATGGACGACCGGGCGCTCGACATCACGCTGCTCACCAACTCCTACAAGACCAGCGCGATTGGCGCCGAAGTGCTGCTCACCGAGCCGATCGTCTGGGCCGGTGCCAAGGGCGGTTGCGCGCATCTGCGTGAGCCGCTGCCGGTCTCATTGTGGGAAGAGGGGTGTGCCTGGCGGGCAGGGGCATTGGAGGCGCTTGGCCGCGAGGGCCGCAACTACCGTATCGCCTATATGAGCGCACACACGGCCGGCCAGCGCGCCGCGATCATGGCGGATCTTGCAGTCGCGCCGCTGCCGAAATCGTTCCTCGGCAGCGACATGGTCGAGCTGTGCCCGAAGGACGGCATGCCTGACATCGGCACCTACAATCTGGCCATGGTGGTGACGCCGGACGCCAGCGCGCCGGTGAAGGCAGTCGCCGATCATATCCGCGCGACGTTTGAGATGTTCAGGGAAACTGGGAAGTTCTGACCCAAACTACGACCTGAGCGGCGCAACCAGATCGCGAGGGGTTCCGTCGCGGTCTGTCCTCTGCAGCGACAACTCTCCTGCCTTGGCATGGTAACTGTCAGTTTCGTTGGTCAAGAAGGCCACTATACTGTCCCGCGCGCGTCGCGCCTCCGGCATGTCGATCAACGGCCAGACATGGAACATGCCTTGCTCGTGGACGATCTCAATTTCGACGCCGGCCGCGCGCGCCTTTTCCGCGAAGATCAGATTGTCGGGGGTGAGCAGATCGCGTGAACCGGTCAGCAGCAGCGTTTTGGGCAGCACCGACAGGTCGCCGTAAACCGGGCTGATGCGCCAGTCGGTGGGATCTATGCCGGCGCTGTAAAGTCGGATCGCCTCGCGGCCGCCGGCAATGCCCAGCCACGGATCGTTGCGTTCGGCCTCATACATTTCTGGGTTGGCGAGCGACACGTCGAGACCGGGCGAAATCAGCACGTGGCGTGATGGCAAGGGCAGGCCATTTTGCGCAGCCATCATCGTCAGCACGACGGCCATGTTTCCGCCGGCGGAATCGCCCATGAAGATGATATCAGTCGCCCTGGTTTCGCCGAACATCTGGCGGTAGACGGCGCCGACCATGCCGAACATGGCGTGAAAGTCGTGTTCGGGAGCAATGGGATAGATCGGCACGGTGATACCGAACCCGAGGCGGTCGGCCATGTCGGCGATCAGCCGCCAATGATAGGGTGTGATTTCAAAGACATAAGCGCCGCCGTGCAGGTAGAGAATCCGCCTCCGCTCACCAGCCTGGGGAGCGATCTCGTAGACGGGAAAGCCGTTGATCGTGCGGGTTGTGATCTCCAGGCGTGACCGCAGCGACGCAGGCGGCTGATGGTTTTCCGTCTTGCGCGCATAGGCGATCCAGCGCTGCAGGTTCTCGGGGCTGGAAAACGCCTTCTTGCGGCTGTACCTGAGGACGAACGACACGACGTGGCTTTTGAGACTGGGCATGCAGATACACGGACTTCGGCTGAGCCGACTAAGAGAACCCCCGACTATTTCGAAGATTGTGTCGCCACCAAAAAAGTCAAGATTGATGCAATCTCAACACGGTCGTTTGATCCCAGCTGTCGACAAAGCGTCCGGCCATGAAGTCTCTGGCCTACCGGCGCAGCTCAACGCCGCGGCAGCAACGCGGCGCGCAGCCAATTGCTGGGTGCAGCCGGAGCCGCATTGCGGCTCCGGCGAATACCGAGCAGCTTGCATTTGTCGATGAATTTCATCCGCGCTGCATGCCTCATCCGACCGAAAGCTGCCTTTCGCTCGAACGCGGCGACACCGGCCAGCCAATGTCCTTTTGGATCTCAGGCGGCAAGCTGTTGAGGATGCGCAGCGACTTGCGCGCTTCGCGTGTTTTCTTGAAGGCCGCACCATAGCGGCCGAGGCTTTCGAACATCGACATCTTGATCTCCTTGAAGCGTTGCGGTGGCCGAAAACTGTTTCCGCCTGCCGTTCGATGCCGGTTAAATGCTCCGCCTATGTATCTGGCGGATTTCACGAAAACGCGTTTTCGTTTCCAGATCGGCGCGATCTGGAAACATTTGCATACAAATGAAAATGGAAGGTCTGACCGCCTAGCGGAGGCGAGTCATCCCCGCCCGCGCCGCGCGGCGTGGCCTTCGCGCGAACGCCGCCGCGGGGCAGCGTCGCCGGCAATGCCGTCTTCGCTCACCGTCTTGCGCGGCGGCAGTTTCACCGCCGCCGACAGCTTGGGAAACGGGTCGATCTTGTTCGGGAGCGCCATGGCATAAACGAAATGTTCCTGGAATTTCGGCTCTAGCGCCGTCTCGATCTTCTCGATCTTGCTAACGGTTTCCTCGATCTCGCGGCGATAGCCACGGTTCAACAGCGCCATGCGGGCGCCGGCGCCGGCCGCATTGCCAACGGCCGAGACCTTGTCGAGGTCGCAATCCGGAATCAGGCCCAGCACCATTGCGTATTTCGGGTCGATGAACGAGCCGAATGCGCCGGCGAAGTGGATGCGGTCGACATGATCGGTGTGCTGCTTTTCCATCAAAAGCTTGGCGCCGGCATAAAGGGCGGCCTTGGCAAGCTGGATAGCGCGCACATCAGTCTGGGTGATGGTGATCTTGGGCTCGCCTTCCTTCAGCACATAGGAGAAGGTGCGGCCATTGGCGACGACGCGAGGCGAGTGGCCGCTCAGCGATCCATCGACGACGCCGTCCTCGGAGATGATGCCGGCGAGATACATCTCGGCGACCACCTCGATGATGCCGGAGCCGCAAATACCGGTGACGCCGGTCGCCTGCACGCTGTCGAGGAAGCCCGGCTCGTCGGACCAGAGTTCCGAGCCGATGACGCGGTATTTCGGTTCCAGCGTTTCAGGATCGATGCGGACGCGCTCGATGGCACCCGGTGCGGCGCGCTGGCCACCGGAGATTTCCGCACCTTCGAAGGCCGGGCCAGTTGGCGATGAGGCCGCCACGACCCGGTGGCGATTGCCGAGCACGATCTCGGCATTGGTGCCGACATCGACGATCAGCATCATCTCGTCCTGGCGGTGCGGCCCTTCCGACAGCGTCACTGCGGCAGCGTCCGCGCCGACATGGCCGGCAATGCAAGGAAGCATATAGAGCCTGGCGCCCTGGTTGAGCTTCAAACCGATATCCGATGCCTTGATGTGCACGGCGCCGGAGACGGCTAGCGCGAAGGGGGCGCCGCCGAGCTCGGTCGGATCGATGCCGAGGAACAGATGGTGCATGATCGGATTGCCGACGAACACGGAATCCAGGATGTCGTTGCGTTGGACGTTGCCTTCGGTGCAGACTTTGTCCACAAGCCCCGAAATGGCCTCGCGCACGGCGACCGTCATACCTTCACGGCCGTCCGGGTTCATCATCACGTACGAGACACGGCTCATCAGATCCTCGCCGAAGCGGATCTGCGGATTGGATGTGCCCGACGAGGCGGCGACGCGGCCCGACAGCAACGACACCAGATGCATGGCGATCGTGGTCGAGCCGATATCGCAGGCAAGTCCGTACGCCTCGTTCTTGAGGCCGGGCCACAAAGCGATGACCCGTGCGGTCTCGCTGTCGGTGTCCTTGTGGATGGCGGCGGTCGCGGTCCAGTTGCCTTTGCGCAAAATACCTTGCACCTGCGGCAACAGATGGAAGTCGAAATCGAGGCTCTTGAGGCCCCAGTCCTTCATCAGCGCGATCTTCAGACGGTCGAGGTCGCCGAGCGGCTTGTGCATGTCGGGTTCTTCGATCTCGACATAGCACATGCGGATTGCCGCATCGCGGGCGATGACCCTGGTGTCGGCGTCCTTGCGGATGGTCTGCGCGTTGATGACGGTGTCCTGCGGCACGTCGACGACGAGATCGCCGAGAATCTGCGCCGAGCAGGACAGCCGGCGGCGCTCGGGCAGGCCGCGTACGCGCTCGTAGCGCTCTTCCTTGGCGCCCTTGGGCGAGAGGTGATCGTTGGAGGAAACGATCTTGTGCTTGGCGAAATTGCCTTCCTGCACCTCGATCTGGCAACGCCCGCAAGTGGCACGCCCGCCGCACACGCTCTCGACATAGACACCGAGCTGGCGCGCGGCATCCAGAACCGGCGTGCCGACCGGAAACCGCCCGCGCTTGCCCGACGGCATGAACAGCACGAGCGGATCGGTGATGTTGACGGGAGAGTTCATACGTTCCAGACTTTACTTTCTACGCAGCTCGGGTCTTGGCCACGGCAGCGATGCCGCTATGTCTCGGTTCCTCCCCAGTCCTAGGCCCCATATCGTGTCGGCCAAGACCTGGCTCAACCCCGCGCCATACGCGCTTCGCGGCCGCCGCGCCTGCGTCCGCCATTGCCATTGCCATCGCCCGGCGCGTTGACCTGCGTCCGGGCGGCAACGGCCTGGCCGCCTTCAGCAGGCTTGTAGTCCTTGTAGGTCCTGATCCAGTTGGTGCAGTTCTCGTCGGTGCCGTTCAGCACGTTGGCGCCGCGCACCGCTTCCATTTCCTGCGGCCGCACCGGGTTCATGATCGCCGAGGTCATGCCGGCGCCGATCACCATCGGGATGAAGGCGGCGTTGATGCCATGACGGTGCGGCAGGCCGAACGAGATGTTGGAGAGGCCGCAGGTGGTGTTGACCTTGAGCTCCTCGCGCAGCCGGCGTAGCAGGGCAAATACCTGGCGGCCGGCATCGCCCAGCGCGCCGATCGGCATGACCAGCGGGTCGACGACCACATCATGCGCCGGAATGCCGAAGTCGGCACAGCGCTGAACGATCTTCTTGGCGACGGCGAAGCGCACATCGGGGTCCATCGAAATACCGGTCTCGTCGTTGGAAATGGCGACGACGGGAACGTTGTATTTCTTGATCAACGGCAGGATGGCTTCGAGCTTTTCCTCCTCGCCGGTGACGGAATTGACCAGCGGCCGGCCCTTGGCGACCTTCAGCGCCGCTTCGATTGCCGCAGTCACGGAGGAGTCGATCGACAACGGCAGGTCGACCAGGCCTTGCACGATCTCCAGCGTCTGCACCAGCAGCGCCGGCTCGGTGGCGTTGGGATCGACTGCAGTGACGCCGGCATTGACGTCGAGCATGGTCGCCCCACAGGCGGCCTGCTCCAGCGCATCCTTGATGACGGTCTCAAAATTGCCGGCGATCATTTCGGCGGCCAGTTTCTTACGGCCGGTCGGGTTGATGCGCTCGCCGATCACGCAGAAGGGCTGATCGAAGCCGATGATGATTTCTCGTGTCGCCGAGGCGACGATGGTCCGGGTCATGAAATCTCTCCATCGTGATATAAAGAGTTCTTTATATCGTTATCTGTTTCTGATCAAGCGAATGCTGACGATTCGCGCTGTCAATGCGCGGTCTTGACCATGTCGACCTGGGTTTCAGTGAGGTCGTCATGCAGTATGTGGTCGAGCCGGTCGGCAACGAGCTGGTCGTCGCGGCGGATTTCGCGTTTCCACGGCCGGCGACCCTTCAGCACGCCGGATTCGTCGACGATCTCGGCGACGTATTCTTCCTGGCGGTAGGCCATCACATGGACGCCGGATACACCGGGAATTTCCTTCACCTCATTGATGATGTCGATGCAGAGCTGCTTGCCTTCCTTCTTCTGATCCTGGGCGCCTTCCAGGCGCTTGACGATCTGATCGGGAATGTGAATGCCCGGTACGTTGGAGCGGATCCATTTGGCCGTCTTGGCCGAGGCCAGCGGCCCGACGCCGCACAGGATGAAACATTTCTCGGTATAGCCGAGATCGCGGACCTTCTGCATGTAGGTGCGGAACATCGGTACGTCGAAGCAGTACTGGCTCTGCACGAACTGTGCCCCGGCGGCGATCTTCTTGCCCAGCCGATAGGGCCGGAAATCGATCGGCGGCGCGAACGGGTTGATGGCCGCGCCAAGGAAAAGCTGCGGCGGCGTCGTGAGTTTTCGGCCGGACAGGAATTTGCCGTTATCGCGCATAACGCGGCAGGTTTCGAGCAGCGACATGCAGTCGAGATCGAACACCGGCTTGGCGCCGGGCTGGTCGCCGGCCTGCACGCCGTCGCCGGTCAGGCACAGCATGTTGGCGACGCCCATCGCAGCACCCCCAAGCACGTCGCCCTGGATGGCGATGCGGTTCCGGTCGCGGCAGGCGATCTGCATGATCGGGGCATAGCCCATGCGGGTCAGCAGCGCGCAGATGCCGACCGACGACATGTGGCAGTTGGCGCCGGAAGCGTCGACGGCATTGATGGCGTCGACCCAACCGTCGAAAATCCTGGCGCGGTTGTAGACGTCTTCCGGATCGGCGCTGTCAGGCGGATTGAGCTCGGTCGTCACTGCGAACTCGCCGCGCCTGAGGACGCGTTCCAGCCGGCCACGCGAGGTGTGGCCGGGCAGGGGATCGAGCGGCAAATGGATGCCGGCCGGATTCTCGTCTGGCTGACGGCCGATCATGCCGACGCTCCGGTCTTCGTAGTATTCCGGGCCGCATTGCGGGCGGCCGCGGCCTGCGCGGTGACCCGCAGCCACGCGGAGGTTTCGCGCAAGGACTGATCCACCGGCTTCTGCACTTCCAAAATCTTGTCGCCATGCACCATGTTCCGCGAACCTTCCCAAGCTTTGACCCAGACGCAAGGCATGTCAGGCTCGACCTCGCAATTGCCGTTGGCGCGGACACCGCCGCAAGGGCCGTTGCGCAATTGCTTGGGGCAGTTCATTGGGCACGACATGCCGGTCGAGGAAAGGATGCACTGGCCGCACATGCGGCAGTCGAACATGAAACCCTTGACGCGCTTTTCGACGAATTTCACAGGCCCTTCGACACGGCTGTAGCCGATGCCCTTCCACAGCGGATGGAGGAGCAGGAACATGTCGGCGAATTTGCCATAGAACCATTCGAGCAGCCGCGAATGCCGCACAGACCAAAGGCGCACCGCGAAAGAGCGCTGCACACGCCGCTGTGGCGACACGTCGGCCGGCTTGTAGTCGGATTTCGGCGCCGCCTTCTTGACGATGGTCGCCTGGGTCACGCCGGCTTGAGCCGTCGTCGCCGGCATTGATTGGGGATCAGACATTTTCTTTGCCCCCCGCCTTGACCAGAGCGACCAGCCGCTCACGGTCGTATTTCGCATCAAGTTCCTGAAGAGCCTTCTCGGCCTCGGCTTCAAGATCGTCACTGACCGGGAGGGGTTCTGCCTTGCGCCATTCGGCAAGATAGTCGTCGGTGCCGCCAGCGCCGGTGCGCATGGCGCACATGTCGATCGCCTCGGTGAAGCGCAGCGGCAGTTCGCGCTTGGCGTTCTGCCGGCCCTTCTTGACGATGACCTGGGCGGGGATGTCGCGCCAGTAGACGACGATCAGATCGGCCATAATTTCCTGCTCCTGCAGAGCGCCGTGCGTCCAATCGGACGCACAAACGATGCTCTACCATTTAACTCCGCTGCATCGTGCTCTCCGAAGATCGATTCCGATCTTTTGGCCAATGCAGTGGTTTCGAGCATTGCCGGAAGCGCTGTTGGGCTGCTTGTTATGGGACGACGCGGGGGCCTTCAAAAGCGACGCAATCGACGGCCGCGGTTGAAAGCGGAGTTTCTTCCAGCACTGGTCAGCCGGCGCGGCCATCGTAGCTGCCGACCAGCTTCCTGTGGAAGCGCACGTAACCTCGTTCGGTCGTGCGTAAATGCTCCGCGACGATGTCATGGAAGCGCGGCAGGCGGTGGAAGGGAACGGCCGGATAGGAATGGTGCTCGGAATGGTACGGCATGTTCCAAGCCACGAAGCGCACCAGCCTTGTGGTGAAGGTGGTGCGGGTGTTCTCGAGCATGTTGGCGACATGCGGGCACAACGCGTGCTCGGCCAGCAGGTAGGCACGCAAAAACGGCTGTCCGACCAGCACCGGCAAGATCCAGACCCACAACAGCAGCGCCGACTGCGCGGCGAGCGATGCGGCCAGCAATGCCGCATGGCCGATCAGGAACAGCCGTGCTTCGGCAACCACCTTGCCGCGGCCCTTTTCCGGCACAAAGCCGTCGCGGTTGCGGCCCGCCGCATTGGTTGCGATCACACGGCCCATGGCGATCCAATAGGGGCCGCCTGACAGATAGCGCAGATATTGGCTGATGGTCTCCGGCTTCGGGGCCATCAGTTCGGGGTCGTTGTCCGGGTCGTGCGTATGGCGGTGATGGGCGAAATGGAAATAGCGGAACCATTCCGGCGGCAGCAGGATCAGGAAGCCGGCCACGGCGGCAACAGCGCGATTGAGCCACGCCGTCCTGAACGCCGTTTCATGGATGGTCTCGTGCAACAGCGTGAAGAAGAAGACGATCAGGATTCCCTGCGGCAAGACGAGCAGCGGCCAGAACGGGATGCGGGCGGCGATCAGCGCGCCTAGCAGGATAACCAGCCCGGCATGGACCGCCAGCCGGACAATGCCTGGCCGGTCAACCCTGGCGGTGAGGTCGCGACGGTCCTCGACCGAAAGGCCGGCAATGATGGTGCGGTGGTCGATGTCGCTCATGATGCAATGTTAGTGGCGGGTGGCTGTCCGGTAAATCGGCGCGTCACCAGACGCCGTTCCTTATCCCCGTCCAGAGATAAAACCATACCGTCGGATGATACCATTGTTTCGAAGGCAGGCCGGGATCCACCGTGCCGACCTTGCCGGCCAGCGCATCCCTGACCGCTTCGACGCAGATGTCGCGCGAGAAGGCCGCCTGCCGCAACGCGTAGCTTGAAATTGTGTCGCCCGGCTGCGGTTTGCCACGCGTCTGCCGCAGCACGCCGCCAGTGTCGACGCCGGCGTCGACCAGATGTACGGTGGTGCCGAAGTTCTCCGCATCGCCTGAAGCCAGCGCCCAGTAGCCGCCGTTCATGCCGCGATATTTCGGGGCGATGCCGGCGTGGTAGTTGAGGACCGGGCAAGGGATTTTCGCCAGCGTCTGCCGCGACAGCAAGCGGCAGCCGGCGAGCAGCACCACACCCGGCTGGATTTCCGCGATCGCCTGCAGGCACTCCGGCGCGTTGGCCGACGAGACATAAATGATCTTTTGCCCAGGCTTCGGTTCGGTTTGCAGCTTCTGCCCGGCGGCAAGCCGTGCTGCGTGGCCGGCGAAGAAGCGCTTGCCGAGGCGCGTCAGCACCATCGTGCCGAGTTGACCGATGGCCGAGGTCCAGCCTTGCCGCCGCGCCCGCGCGAGAAGCAATTGCTTTTTGGATTCAGGAGCTTCGAGGATGACGCTGACCGGGCCGAGTTGATCGGCGACGGCGTTGACGATCGCCCAGATATGCGGGCCGCCTTCGGTGACGACGACGATCGGCCGTTGGTTTGTTTTCGACAGTGCCATGCTCTGCGACCCCCCCGCAAAGAACCTGTTCTTTGCGCGCGAATGCTAGGCTGACCGGGTTAACCCCTGGTGATCGGGGCTCAGCGCTTGAATTCGAGGATATCGAGCTTCGATTCGTAATAGGGCGCCGGGAACTCGATGCGCCATTCACTGGCGCTGTTGCGGAAGGCATAGCCGACCTGATCGCTTTCCGGGCCGCTGCCGTAGGGCTTTGCCGGATCGTCGTTGACGTGGAAGGAACCGAGATAGATCGCGCGTTTCTCGCCATCGTCGAAGAAGCGGCCCTTGGTGCGCTGCGAGCCGGTGATCTTTTCCAGTCTCCAGCCGGAGCCGTCGTCACTCACCTTGCATTTGAACCAGCCATAGATGACGAGCGGGCTCAATCCGCCGGCCTTGATGGTGCGGCATTGCCATTTGCCGGTCAGGTCCCTGTCAGAGAAGGGAACCAGCGGCTTTGCCAGCAAAGCGTCGAGCTGCTTGACCTCGGCGGGATCGCCGGCCTTCGCCTCGTCAAGCGCTGCCTTGCGCGTCTCGCCATATTTGTTGAGCCGCGCCTTGTCGGCAGCCGTTATCAGCTTCTGCACCTCGCCATCGGCCAACGCGGGCATGGTCAAGCAGAGGACAGTTGCTGCGGCAAACATGAGGCGAGCGATCATCGGTGGCGTTTCCCTTTTGTTGGCTGGAGCAGGCTGTTTTCTTGTCTGGCGCATACCTTAATGTTTCGCCGCGTTCTGTCATCCGTGCCTGAGCATCGACAGCAGAAACGAGGTGCAAAAGAATGCGGATCTTGCTGACGGGATCGTCCGGTTGGCTGGGCAGCGCCTTGGCGCCGCGCCTGCGGGCTCTTGGTCATGACGTCACCGGCCTCGATCCCGTCCCATCCTCGGAAACGCGAATCGTCGGCTCAGTCGCCGATCGCGACCTGGTCATGAGGGCGGTCGAGGAGAACCGCATCGAGGCCATCATCCATAGCGGCGCGCTGCACAAGCCTGACATCGAACGTCATCGCAACGAGGATTTCGTCGAGACGAATGTGCGCGGCACGCTCAACCTGCTCGATGCGGCAGCAGCTTTTGGCGTTCAGCGCTTCGTGTTTACGTCGACGACATCGCTGATGATTTCCGAGTCCATACGCACCGGCTTCACCGGCGGGGCGCGCAAGGCGGCATGGCTGACGGAAGACATGTCGCCTGAACCGCGCAACATCTATGGCGTCACCAAGCTTTCAGCCGAACAGCTCTGCCGGCTCTATCATTTGCAGTTCGGCCTGCCGGTGATCGTGTTGCGCACCGCCCGGTTTTTTCCCGAGGCGGACGACATGGCGCACGTGATCGAACAGTCGGATGCCAACACCAAGGCCAATGAGCTGTTGTTCCGCCGGCTGACGGTGGAGGACGCAGCCGACGCCCACATCGCTGCCCTGGAGAAAGCGCCGCAATTGGGCTTCGACACTTTCATCATCTCGGCACCGACGCCTTTCCAGCCCGAAGATTGCGCGGCCTTGATCGCCGACGCGCCGTCGGTCGTCGCGCGCTATTTTCCGGATTATCCGGCACTCTACACGAAGAAAGGCTGGACGATGTTTTCGTCGATCGACCGGGTCTACGATGCGTCGCGGGCGAGGAAGCGGCTGGGTTTCGTCTGCAAGACGAGCTTTGCCGATGTGCTTGCCGCCCTGGCGATCGAATAGAAGCGCGGCTATCATCGCAAAACGTTTGCGCGGGGAGGTGCATGTTGGGGGTGACGATCCATTTTGAGGGACAGCTGCGCGAAGACGAGCACTACGCTGTGCTATTGCGGGAAGTGGAGGCGTTTGCTGTCACTCGAGGCTGGCCGTTTCGGAAAATAGACGAAGCCGAAATGGTTCTCCATCGGGTCGTTGATGAACGCAGCGTGGACTATCTCGGCCCGGTTATAGGAATAGAGCTTCTGCCGCATCCCAAGTCGGAGCCCCTTCGGTTCGAGTTCGACAGGCACCTCTTCATGCAGCAATTTTGTAAGACCCAGTTTGCCGGGTCGGACGCGCATATCGAAATCATCGAGCTGCTCCGCAAAGTTGCTCCTCTTTTCGACAAGCTCGATGTCTTTGATGAAGGCGAGTACTGGGAACTGGGCGACTCCTCAATTCTGCAAGTCAACCTCGACACCGTCGAAGCCCTGATTGCAGAGGCGTTGCGCAAGGATCCAACTGCAAGGGGACCGATCCGGTTAGAAAACGGCCGCGTTGTCGATTTCGTGTCGGATCCGCAACCGGCGAGCAAATAATCCGAAGCGGGGCGTCTAACGGACGTCCTCCGGATGTGAGGCCACCCGCTTAAGTTCGCCCGTCAGGTCACCATAGCCGGTCGAGCGCCGCTCATAAGCGAGGCCGAGCATTTTCGCCGCCTTTTCGGCGACCTTGTCGAGTTCCGGGTCGTCGGTCTGGGCGATATAGATCAGCTTCTCGTAATTGCCGAAATAGTCCTTGATCAGCTCCGGGTGCTTGTCCAGACCGAGCGGCTTCATGAAGAAGGCATCGAATTGCCGGCAGAGGAAATCGGTCATGTAGAACGACATCATGTCGTCATCGGCGACCTTCGCATAGGCATCCATGCCCTGGTAGAAGGCAAAGCAATGCGGCCCGGCCATACGCTCGACGCCGTGCTTCTCGCAGATCCGGTCGAGCAGGCCACCCGTGCCGCAATCGGCATAGCCGACGAATATGTGTCTGTAGCCGTCGGTCTTGGCCTTCTCGATAGCCTTGTCCATGGCCGGCGCGATGCGGTCCGGATAGAAATGGAACTCCGCCGGCAAGCAGGTCAGGTCGAGATGGTCGAGCCCGAGCTGCTCCTTGACCGCCAAAACTTCGCGCGCAATCATCCCGCAGGCGATGACGAGCAGCCTGTCGCCTTGATCGGATTGTTGTTTTCGCGCGGTAGTCATGGAACCAGTCTAATCCATCTTCGTTGCTGTCCAGCGAATTTATATCCTGAGGGAGACACCATTCATGAAATTGTTCCGCGTCGCGCCAATCGCTATTCTCGCCTGCGCCTTGGCTGTTTCGGCCTGCGCCAACACGGTGCGCGGCGTCGGTAAGGATATCAAATCCACTGCGAAGGCTGTTGACGATACCGTCAAGAAACCCTGATCCGCACGGCTCTAAATATTTGGGAATAAAAAAGCCGCACTGCAAGGCGCGGCTTTTCTCGTCGGTGCCGGACTTATTGGCTCAGGCCGAAGCGCGGACGTTGTGCTTGCGCTTCATGAAGTCCTTGGCGGTCTCGACCGCCACCGCGGCGTCGCGGCAATAGGCGTCGGCGCCGACGGCTTTGCCGAATTCCTCGTTGAGCGGTGCGCCGCCGACCAGCACGACATAGTCATCGCGAATGCCCTTTTCCTTCATCGTATCGATGACGACTTTCATGTAAGGCATGGTCGTCGTCAGCAGCGCCGACATGCCGATGATGTCGGGCTGGTGCTTTTCGATGGCATCGAGATATTTTTCGACCGCATTGTTGATGCCGAGGTCAATGACATCGAAGCCGGCGCCTTCCATCATCATGCCGACCAGATTCTTGCCGATGTCATGGATGTCGCCCTTGACGGTGCCGATCACCATCTTACCCTGCTTCGGCGCGCCGGTGGCGACAAGCAGCGGACGCAGGATGAACATGCCGGCCTTCATCGCGTTGGCCGACAGCAGCACTTCGGGAACGAACAGGATGCCGTCGCGGAAGTCCTCGCCGACGATGCGCATGCCCTCGACCAGAGCCTCGGTTAACACCTTGTAAGGCGCCCAGCCGCGCTCGAGAAGGATATTGGTGCCTTCCTCGATTTCTTCCTTCAACCCGTCATAAAGATCGTCGTGCATCTGCTGCACCAACTCGTCGTCGGAGAGTTCCGAAAGGATGATCTCGTCGTCGGCCATTTTTTCTCAGGCTCCTTGCCGGCTACAACTGTTGCGGCAGCTTAAAAATATCGCGTCAATACCTAACCCGCACGGGCCGGTTGTCCATAGCTGATTTGCGACTTCCCGCAAAACGAAAGCGACCGTAAATCTCTTGGAATTCTTGTCGATTTTGCGACAGGCGTTGGCGCTGGCGGGCCGTTTCGAATAGGGTGCATGGCTACGATCCGGCCAGAGACCGCAATATGCGGCCGCAAACGGATTTCAGGCCGGTGCAAGAGCCCGGCCGGAGTAAATCAGGCCAGAACGAAAGCCAGGGAAGAACGATTATGAGTGAGAACGCGCCGGTCGATCAGGAAGCGTCAAACGCACGGCGCGGGCGCGCTGCCAGCGGTGGCGCCGCAGCCCGACGGGCTGCACGTTCGGGCGGCGGCCCCGGCACACAGCTCACCTATATCAAGCGCAAGATCAACGTCTATGAAGTGCTGGACGAGGAAGGGCTGGCGCTGATCGAAAAGAACACCGACACGGTGCTGGAGGAGATCGGCATCATCTTCCGCGACGACGCCGAGGCGCTGCAGCTTTGGAAAGAGGCGGGCGCCGACGTCAAGGGCGAGCGGGTGCATTTCCCCAAGGGCCTCTGCCGCTCGCTGTTGAAGACCGCTCCGTCCGTCTATACCCAGCACGCCCGCAACGGCGAGCGCTCGGTGCAGATCGGCGGCAACGCGACAGTGTTCGCGCCGGTCTATGGACCGCCCTTCGTGCGCGATCTCGACGGCGTCAGGCGCTATGCGACGATCGAGGATTTCCGGAATTTCGTGAAACTCGCCTATATGGCGCCGTCGATCCATCATTCGGGCGGCACGGTTTGCGAGCCGGTCGACGTGCCGGTCAACAAACGGCATCTCGACATGGTCTACAGCCATATCAAATATTCGGACAAGCCGTTCATGGGCTCGGTGACCGCGCCCGAGCGCGCTGAAGATACGGTGGCGATGGCCAAGATCGTGTTTGGTGACGATTTCGTCGAGAACAACACGGTGCTGACCAGCCTGATCAATGCCAACTCGCCGATGGTCTTCGACGAGACCATGCTGGGAGCGCTGAAGGTCTATTCGCGCCACAATCAGGCCTGCATCGTCACGCCGTTCATCCTTGCCGGTGCGATGAGCCCGGTGACGGTCGCCGGCACGCTGACCCAGGTTTTGGCCGAGGTTCTGGCCGGGGCGTCGTTCACACAGCTGATCCGGCCGGGTGCGCCGGTGCTGTTCGGCACCTTCGCCTCGTCGATCTCAATGCAGTCTGGCGCGCCGACCTTCGGCACGCCGGAGCCGTCGCTTGTCTCGTATGGCGCCGCACAGCTTGCCCGTCGGCTCGGCCTGCCGTTTCGCACCGGCGGTTCGCTCTGTGCTTCAAAAATCCCCGATGCGCAGGCCGCCTACGAGAGCGCCAACACGCTCAACTCGACGATCCTCGCCGGCACCAACTTCGTGCTGCATTCGGCCGGCTGGCTCGAGGGCGGTCTCGCCTCCTGCTACGAAAAATTCATGATGGACATCGACCAGCTCGGCATGACGCAGAAGTTCTCCGAGGGTGTCGACCTGTCGGAAAACGGCCAGGCGATGGATGCCATCCGCCAGGTCGGCCCAGGCAGCCACTATCTCGGCTGCGATCACACCCAGGCCAATTTCCAGACCGCGTTCTACCGCTCCAACATCGCCGATAACAATTCCTACGAGCAGTGGCTGGCCGAAGGCGAAAAAACCGCGCCGCAGCGCGCCAACGAGCTCGCGCGCCGCTGGCTCGAAAGCTACGAGGCGCCGTATCTCGATCCGGGCATCGACGATGGGCTGAAGGACTTCATCGCCAGGAAGAAGTCGTCGATGGCCGACGCCTTCACCTGAAAGGAGCCCGAATCAGGCGGGGCTAAAGTCGCCAACATCATCCACAAGGAAGTCTGGCGGAGTGCCTTCTCCGACCCGGACAAGAAGGGGTGATCCCGAGCGCGGCATGACTGAAACCATCGCGGCAGCGCTTTCCGCCTCCGGCCTCATGCTTCGCGGCGGCTTCAATTTTGCAGGTGGTGAAGAAACACCCTCCGGTCTCTCCGGCGTCGCCGCCAAATCCGTGCTGCTGGTGGGGCAGGCGGGTGCCGCACCTTGGCCGCACTTCCTGCGCTGGTTGGAGAAACAGTCACAGCCGATCGACGATCCGCTCGACAGATGGTCGCGCGAAGTGATCGGCGCGGTGGCCGGAAAATTCGGGGCGCGCGCCGTGTCACCGTCCGACAGGCCTTATCTGCCGTTCCAGCAATGGGCGATGCGTGCGGAGGGGCTGAAGCCGTCGCCGCTCGGCATTCTCATGCATCCGAAATACGGGCTCTGGCATGCCTATCGCGGCGCGCTGCTGTTCGAAAATGAGATTGCGCTCCAAGAACCCCACGACGTGATTCACCTTTGCGATACATGTTTGGAAAAACCTTGCCTGAAATCCTGTCCGGTCGAGGCTTATTCTGCGAATGGTTTTGCACATGAAACCTGTCTGGCCCATGTGCGCGGGCAAAACGGCGCGCCCTGCCGGACCGGCGGCTGCCTCGAACGCAACGCCTGTCCTTACGCTACCGATTATCGCTATCCGGCCGAGGTTCAGGCCTTTCACATGGCAGCATTCGCGCGTCTGTAGCGTCGCCGAATGCCGCACGAAATCTTGAAGCAGATCGCCTCATTACAGCTTGCCGCGACGGTCACCGCGGGTATCTATCGCACGTCAGATCAACGGAGCGGATGATGGCCACGCAAGCGATGCAGATCAAGACAAGCGACGGCATTGCCAAGGCCCGGCTGTACCGTTCGGCGGCCCCAGCCAAGGCAGCGATCATCCTCTACATGGACGTTTTCGGTCCGCGACCGGCGCTTGATCAGATGGCGGAGCGGCTTACGGGCGAGGGCTATGCGGTGCTTGTGCCGGACCTTTTTTACCGCAATGCGCCCTACGGTCCGTTCGATCCCAAGACTGCGTTCGGCGACGAGAGGAGCAAGGCCGCCATCACAGGTCTCCTGGGCGGCACGACCCAGGAGATGACGATCCGCGACAGCGGCGCTTTCCTCGATGTGCTCGCTGCCCAGGGCCTAACCGGGCCGGTCGGCATTGTCGGCTATTGCATGGGCGGAGCGCGGGCGCTGAACGCGGCGGCCAGCTATCCCGATCGCATCGCCGCCGCGGCCACTTTTCACGGCGGCAATCTGGCTGGTGACGCAGCCGACAGTCCGCATCGGAAGGCCGCCTCGGTCAAGGCAAGGGTCTATATCGGCACTGCCGGTGTGGACCGCAGCTTTCCGCCGGAGCAATCGGCGCGGCTGGCCGAAACACTGCGCGCCGCCGAGGTCGATCATGTCATAGAGAACTATGCCGGCATGGCGCATGGCTGGTGCATGCCGGACCATAGTGCCTTCGATGCAGCCGGCGCCGAACGCCACTGGAAGCGGCTGACGACGCTGTTTGCGGAGACGCTCGGCCAAGGCACGCCAACCATTACGACGTGACCGCCCGCCAAAAAATTCTTTCCATCGCCCCAAGGAACCGCCATTAGCCTTCGTCCAACAGGCAAATGATGGCGATGATGCTGGACGAAAGCGAAGCCTCCGACGCCGAACTGATCGGACGGGCGAAGGGCGGAGACCGGGGTGCTTTCGGCAAGTTGCTCGAAAGGCACTATGGTTTCGTCTATCGCGCCGCCTATCGTTGGTGCGGGAAAAAGGCCGACGCCGAGGACATCGCCCAGGAAGTCTGCGTCCGGCTCGGGCGGGCGATCCGCGACTATCACGGCAGCGGTGCCTTCACGACGTGGCTCTACACCATGACGCTGAATGCGGCGCGCGACATGATGCGCAAGACCGCCCGCGAGACGGTCAAGACCGAGGCCTATGGCGCCTATGCGCTGATTTCGGGGGAAATCTCGGCTGAGCCGGAAGACCCGGCCGAGACGCTCTGGGCAGCGGTGCGCAAGCTGCCGGACAAGCAGCGCGATGCGGTGCTGCTGGTTTATGGCGAAGGGCTGAGCCACGCCGCCGCCGCCGAGGCGATGGCGATCTCGGAGACGACGGTTTCCTGGCACATCCATGAAGCGAAGAAACGGCTGAAGACGCTGATGCGTTCAGCCGGGGAAGTGTGACCATGGTCGACGACAACGAACTGAACAGACTGCGCGACATCGCAGCACCGGCGCCGGACGCGGACGCAAAGGCGCGTGCCCTCCAGGCCGCGCTGCGCGCCTATGACATGGAAGAAAAAACTTTGCCGGGCGCCCAAGGATCGGTGAGCGGGCTTCGTCTCACAGAGCGAGCACAAAGGCTCTGGAGCGAAATCATGCAAAAGAAACTCTTCGCCACGCCGGCCATTGCCGGGCTCGTTGCCCTGCCGATCGCCGGATACGCTACCATTTATATGCTGGGGGAATCCAAATTCGGCGGGCCCGAATTCGGCGGGGATAAGATCACCGAAACGCTGGCTGACAAACCGGCGACCGTCAAACCGCCGGTCGTTGCCGAAGCGGACAAGCAGAAGAAGGCGGACGCCGACAGTGAAAGCCGCGACACCGGCGAGGCGCTTGTGGCGCCGACATCGCCGCCGAAGGCGGAATCGACCGCGGTCGGCGGGCTGACGCAGCAGGATGTGCTCAGCCGCAATGCACCCGAACCGGCGCAGAGCGGCGAGTTCGCGTTGGATGGGGGTGCAAGCTCCGCGGCTCCGGCAGTCGATGGCGGCGCGCGGGTCGGACGCGTGCCTGGCACGGTTGCCGAGCCCAAGCTGATGGCACAGCAGCCCGCCGCTGCGCCGGCCGACCAGATGCTGCCGCAAGAGGAAAACCGCGACCGCGTCGAGAATTTCAAGACCAACCCGGTGCATGCCGCACTTGAAGACCCGGTCTCGACCTTCTCGATCGATGTCGACACCGCTTCCTATTCCTTCGTCCGGCGCTCGCTGAAGGAAGGCTTTATCCCGCAGGCCGACACGGTTCGCGTCGAGGAGATGATCAACTACTTCCCTTATGCCTGGAAGGGACCGGACTCCGCCTCGACGCCGTTCCACTCGACCGTCAGCGTCATGCCGACGCCGTGGAACGAGCACACCAGGCTGATGCATGTCGCAATCAAGGGTTTCGACGTGAAGCCGGCCGAGCAGCCCAGGGCCAATCTGGTCTTCCTGATCGATGTGTCGGGCTCGATGAACGAGCAGGACAAGCTGCCGCTCCTGCAGTCGGCCTTCCGGCTGCTTGTCAACAAGCTGAGACCTGACGACACCGTCTCGATCGTCACCTATGCGGGCGATGCCGGTACCGTGCTGGAACCCACCAAGGCTTCGGAAAAGGACAAGATCCTCGCTGCCATCGACAATCTGACATCCGGCGGCTCGACGGCAGGCGAGGCCGGCATCAAGGAAGCCTACAGGCTGGCGCAGAAATCCTTCGTCAAGGACGGCATCAATCGGGTGATGCTCGCCACCGATGGCGACTTCAATGTCGGCCAGACCGACGACGACGACCTGAAGCGGCTGATCGAAAAGGAGCGCAAGACAGGCGTATTCCTGTCGGTGTTCGGCTTCGGCCGCGACAATCTGAACGACCAGATGATGCAGACCATCGCCCAGAACGGCAATGGCACTGCTGCCTACATCGATACGTTGGCGGAGGCCGAGAAGGTGCTGGTCGAGGATGCCTCCTCGACACTGTTCACCATCGCCAAGGACGTGAAGATCCAGGTCGAGTTCAACCCGAACAAGGTCTCGGAGTACCGGCTGATTGGCTACGAAACCCGCGCCTTGAACCGAGAGGATTTCAACAATGACCGGGTCGATGCCGGCGAGATCGGCTCAGGTCATTCAGTCACCGCGATCTACGAGATCACGCCTAAGGGCAGCGGCGGCGAACAGATCGACCAGCTGCGCTACGGCCAGGCCTCGGTGAACAATGGCGGTGTCGCCAATGCCGACGAATATGCTTTCGTCAAGATCCGTTACAAGCTGCCGAACGAGGACACCTCGAAGCTGATCACCACGCCGGTAACGTCAACCAACGAGGTGGCGTCGTTCGACCAGGCCAGCACCGACCAGCGTTTCTCCGTTGCCGTTGCTGCCTTCGGCCAGAAGCTGCGCGACGAGGATGCGACCGCGAAGTTCGGCTACGACAAGATCATGCAGATTGCCACCGCCGCCAGAGGAGCCGACCCGTTTGGATACCGGTCCGAGTTCCTCTCGCTTGTGCGCCTTGCCTCGGCGCTCGGCGGTAACCGGTAGTGGCAATGACGGCCGGTTTCTTCAGATGGGATCGTTCTGATAGGGGGAGCCGGCCTACGGGCGGGTGAGGCAGGCCGGCGAGGGAAACCTTGCCGGCCTTTTTTCGCGGCCGCACTGCTTCGCGCGGACCATGTCGCAGACGAAAGCGTCAGGCGCGTCCGCGGCGCCGCTCGCGGCGGGCTTCGCTGGTCTCGGCGACGTTGACCGTAGCCTGCTTGTTGCGCATCGGGCCGATGCGTTCGACGATCTGCTCGACGGTCGGGCGATCCGACTTGGTGTGCGCATCGAGCGCCTTGCGCATGGCGGCGAGGTGCTGGAACGAGGTGCCGCAGCAGCCGCCGACGATTTTGGCGCCGGCATCGACGGCGAGGCGCACATAGTCGGCCATCAGCTCGGGTGTGCCGGAATAGTAGATCTCGGCACCGCGAAATTCGGGAATGCCGCAATTGCCCTTGACGATCACCGTTGCTTCCGGCTTCGCCTCGGTCATGTCGAGCAGCGAAGCGAGAATGTCGGAGGCGCCGACACCGCAATTGGCGCCGACACCGAGCGGTGTCTGCGACAGGCCGTCGACGACGCCGTGGATGTCCTTCGGCAGCAGTCCCATCATGGTGCGGCCGGCGGTGTCGAAGGAGCCGGTATAGGTATAGGGCAGGCCGACGCGGATGGCGGCTTCGGCGGCGGCGCGGATTTCGTCAGGCGCCGACATGGTTTCGATCCAGGCGACTTCGGCGCCGCCGGCCTTCAGCCCCTCAATCTGCTCGGCAAAGGCTTCGACCGCCTCGTCATAGGTCATGGCGCCGAGCGGCACCAGCAGCTCGCCGGTCGGGCCAACGGAGCCGGCCACGATCACCTTGCGGCCAGCGTTGCCGGCGACGGCGCTTGCGATCTCGGCCGCGCGCTTGTTCAGCGCATAGACGCGGTCCTGCGCGTGGTGCAGCTTGAGCCGATGGCGGGTGCCGCCAAAAGAGTTGGTCAGGATGATGTCGGCGCCGGCATCGACAAAGTTCTGGTGCAGGCTGGTGATGGTGTCGGGCGCGGTCTCGTTCAAGAGCTCGGGAGCCTCTCCGGCCTCAAGGCCCATGGCGAACAGATTGGTGCCGGTGGCGCCATCGGCGAGCAGGACGCCCTTTTCGGCAAGCAGAGCGTCGATCGGATTGGTCATGTGAAATACGCCTTCCCGGAAGAATAACTGAGATAAGGATATAAAGAATTCTTTATGTGCCGTCAATGTCGGCACGTAGAGCAACCGGTCAAAATTGCATCTCCGCCAGCTTTCGTGTGAAGCTGGCCGCTTCATGCGCGTTGACGTCCGCGGCACGGATCAGATTGTCGAAATGGCTGGTCAGGGTGCGGATCGGCTGCGTGGCGTTCAGCACCAGATACATGTCGCCGACGTAAATGGCGGCGCGATAGGGCCCGAAGATGGTGTAGGGGATCGAATAGCGCATCCGCCCGTCATAGAGAAACAGGCGGAAGGTGGGATAGAGGTCGTCGAGCAGCGTCGCCATATGGAGGAGCTGCTGGTGGCGGTCGGCCTCCGGAAAGCGGTCCCACACGCCCAGCCCACGCGCGAAGATCTCCAGCGTGTGGCGCGGCATACAGACTTCCATGTCGGTTTCGGGCCGTCGGTTGTAGTCGATGCGGTACTGCGTTTCGCCGGCCTGTGCCTCGCGGCTCTTGTTGGCGATGACGGCTTCGTAGTCGACAAGCGCCTCGGTGCGCAGAAGATCGGGAATGCCGGCCGGCACGTAGCGGATTTTCGTTCCCGCCGCCTCGGCATGCCAGCGAGCCAGCAGCGTGCGGTCGAAGCCGTCCGGCGCCTCCTCGATCTCAAGGCTCTCGCGGATTTCGCCGGTAACACCCTCGTCGTGGCTGAGGCCGAGCAACCAGTCGAGCGAGACTTTGAATTCGGCGGCGATGTTGAGCAGCGTTTCGGCGCGGGGAAGGCGGGTCGAGGCGCCGGAGAGCAGCTGCGACAGTGCCGAACGGTCGATGCCAACCGCGGCGGCGAAGGCCGACTGGTTCAAATCGGACCTTGTCAAGAGCATTTTCAGGCGCTCGCGAAAGATCGTCGACAGGTCGCGCTTGTCCAAATCTCTACTCTCCCTGACGTGAGCAAAATTTTGCGCCGAAGCGCTCTACATGGCGTTTCGAGCGCAAATGAATCTACGAGCTTGTTTACAATACATAACATATGCAGCTGAAAATGCGCAATCGCAACAGGTTGTGCGCTTTATCGCGTTGCGCCGACGCAACGCTCCTGACACAATGTTGTCAGGAATCAAACGGGTTCCGGCGACTGGAAGGCAGTGGTCGATAGCATGACGAGCATGGGCAACAGGCGACACGGCGCAGCGACCATCGAATGGCCGACCGTATTTCTCGCACTTCTCTGCTACGGCGGCTGGCTCGCTACCGGCTTCCTGCTCTGGCCTTCTTACCCGCTGCTGGCACTCGCCTTTCTGACCCTGATTGCGGCGCTACAATCCTCGCTGATGCACGAGGTCCTGCACGGCCACCCAACCCGGAATGCGCGGCTCAATGAAGCCTTTGTTTTCCTGCCGATTGGCCTTGTCTGGCCGTTTCGCCGATTCAAGACCATTCATCTGCGCCACCATGCAGACGAGCGCCTGACCGATCCGCTCGATGATCCCGAAAGCTATTACAAGGCTCTCTGGCAGCACGAGGAGCTGCCGTCGGCGATGAAATTCCTGCTGAAGGTCAACAACACGATGATCGGGCGTTTGGTGCTAGGCCCGTGGCTTTCCTGCATCGGCTTTTTCATCGACGACGCCAGGCAGGTTGCCGCGGGCGACAATTCCATCCGCAAGGCATGGCTGCTGCATGCGATCGGCCTCGTCGTGGTGCTGCCTGTCGTGCAGTTCGGCTTCGGCATGCCGTTATGGCTCTACATACTGGTGCCGGTGTGGCTTGGGCAGTCGCTGATTTCGATCCGCACCTACGCCGAGCACCAATGGTCTGAACATCCGGAAGGCCGCACGATCATCGTCGAGCGCTCGCCGCTGTCCTTCCTGTTCCTCAACAACAATCTGCATTTCGTCCATCACAAGAGCCCGACGGTGGCCTGGTACAGGCTGCCGAAGGTGTTTCGCGACCGCCGCGACGAATGGCTGCGGATGAACAATGGCTACGCCTATCCGAACTATTTCGCGCTGCTCAAGGCCTATGCCTTCAAGGCGAAGGAGCCGGTCGTCCATCCCGTGCTGCGGCGCATGCCGGAACCAGGACGCGCATTCAAGCCGCGCGTCAGGGCACGCAGCCTCAATGGGCTTGGCAGCGCACCGGTACCCGCCGAGCCGCCGAAAGAATGATTCTTGCGTTGTTGCAGGCGGTGCCGCGCGGACGACGCTTTCCTGACGTTGCCAATTTCCCCGCATAACGGTCAAATCCCGGCATGAGCGAATTCATTGCGGCTTTGCCGATGTACGACTGGCCGGAAGCGCGGGACGATGTCGACGCGCAATGGGCGCGGCTGCGCGATGCTTTCAGACAAAAAGGCATCGATGCGCCGGAGACGATCATCCGCCGCACCGGCGATTTGCCCCCCGTGCCTGGCGGTATTCGCGACGATCAGGGAAAACCCATCGCGCCCGATCCGGCGACATTGCCGCCGGACGAACTGGATTTTCACCAGCTCTGGCTGCATCCGGCGCTGCTCTTTGCGCAAACCTGCTGGGGACCGATGGAACTCGGCCTGTCGCAGCGTGTCCAACTCGTCGGCCAGCCGCGTTACGACGCCTTCGAAGGTGGACAGGGCGAACTCTATTCGAGCGCCATCGTCATGAGGGCGGGCGAGGCACCGCCGGCAAGGGCGCCGGCCGACGGCGGTGCCGTCATTCCGCTCGATCAGCTTCGCAGCAAGCGCTTCACCTTCAACAGCCTCGATTCCATGTCGGGCATCATCGCGCCAGCCCGCGACCTGCAAGCATTGGGCGAGAGTCTGGATATCTTTTCCGCGCTGAGCGAAAGCTGTGGGCACCGTGCTTCGATCGTTGCCGTTGCCGAGGGCAGGGCGGACGTCGCGGCGATCGATTGCGAGAGCTGGGCGCTGGCGCAGCGTTTCGAGCCTGCGGCGCAGAAGGTGACGGTCGTCGGCTGGACAAGGCGGCGCAAAGGCTTGCCGTTCATCACCGCCAGGACGACGCCGGAAACGATCGTCGCCGCGATGCGCGAGGCGATCGCGGCGCTCACGTAAAGCGCGTCGCGTTCGGTCGGCCTCATGCGACGCGCTTTAGATTCTTGTTTTATGCATGTCGTTATCGCAAAGCCGCTGCACACTTTTGCGCGACATGCTAGCGTCGCTCAGCCGCCAAGCAGCCGATTGTCGAGCGGGTAGGTCGAAAGCTTCTCGTTGCCGGTTTCAGTGATCAGGATCTGTTCTTCGATCTTGACGCCTTCGTAGCCGCCAAGCCGACCGATATAGCTCTCGACGCACAGCACCATGCCAGGTTCGAGCACTCCGTCCGGTGTGTCGTCGGTCCAGTCGCTAGCATGCGGCAAAGTCGGGTATTCGTCGGCAAGGCCGACGCCGTGATAGAGCACCCCGTAACGGGCCGGGAAGCAGTCTCCCGGTGGCACTGACGAGCCCTCGACGAGGTCGCGGAACGATATGCCCGACCGCATCAGCTCCGTGTTGTGGGCGATCTGGTCGGCGGCGATGCGGAACAGGTCGCGCTGCTCATGCGACGGCGGCGCGTCACCGCAAAGCCAGGTGCGCGAAAGGTCGGCGCAGAAGCCGTAAGGACCGATCAGGTCGGTGTCGAAAGCGACGAGCTCGCCGGCCTTGATCGTCCGCGACGAACACTCCTGGAACCATGGATTGGTGCGCGGACCCGACGACAGGAGCCGGGTTTCGATCCATTCGCCGCCGCGCGCGATGTTGCCGCGATGGAGTTCGGCCCACAATTCGTTCTCGGAGATGCCAGGCCTCAGCGCCTTCTCCATCTCGCCCATTGCCGCCTCGCAAGCGGCGATCGCCCGGCGCATGGCAAGGATCTCGTCGGGTGATTTTATCAGCCGCGCATTTTCCATCACCGCCTCGCCATTGCCGGTCGAGATGCCGAGACGGGCGAGCTCTTCGATGCCCTCGGGATTGATATGGTCGACGGCGATACGGCGATTGCCGCCGCCATGTTCCAATACCAGGTCGGCGATGCCGGCTGCCCAGCGGCGGACTTTTCCGGTCAGCTCGCCGCTGTACAGATAAGCCCACGACACCGCCGGCCGCACCTCGTCGACGACGCCGGAATGATCGGAAAGGTGCTCGCAGGAGAAATAGTCGAACAGCACCACCGGGCCATCGGTGGCAACGAAACAATGCCTGGTCCGATTGTGTGCGACCCAGAGCTGCATGTTGGTTGCGTCGGTGGCATAGCGGATGTTGACCGGATCGTAGAGCAGGGCTCCCGCATAGTCGCGGCGCTTCAGCTCGGCGCGGATGCGCTCGAGCCGGTATCGGCGCATGGCGGGCAGGTTAGGAGCAGCAATGCCCGCCGCCTGCCATTCGGCTTCCGCCAGCGCTCCATAGCCCAGCGCATGCTGGTTGAGTTCAGCGGCCTTCAGCCGCGATTTTTTGTGCAGCGCATCATTCGAGCCGTCGGGCTCGAACGGCATGATCTTGCGGTGATGACGGGGCCGGTCAGTGGGGTTCCTGTCCACCCTCGGCTCCTCCGCTAACGCCTTCCTTAGGCGCCGTGGCTTCTCCCACCGCCATTCTCTTCAATCTTACATAGGCGCCGGCCCGGGCGGACTTGCCGGTGCCGCGCAACAGCGGAACCATCATTTGCCGTGGTTGGCCGTCCGGCTCATAGCCGGCCGCTTTGAGCTGCTCCAAAATGACCGGCCGCGGATCGTCGCGGTCAAGCCAGACGAGTACGGCCGGCTCCTGCATCAGCGTTTCGAAATTAGGCACTTCCTGGTCAAGTGCGACCAGTTTTTCGTCGACCAGCCGCAGGTTTCCGACCCATGCACCATCAGATATTGCGGTTTTGACCGATCCGTCCGCAGTCAGTTGGCGATAGAGGGCGGGGTAATCCACGCGGATCATCCGCGAGAGGCCACTGGTCCCGTTTATCTGGACGTACCAGGTGGCGGGCGCGAGCAGCACGGCGATGATCGCTCCAGCCGCGATCACCAGCAGCTGCGCATTCCTGCCGCGCGGCGCCAGCCGTTCCATAGTGGCGACGATGGCCAGCGGCAACATGAACAGGACCGGTAGCAGCCAGCGGTCCTTGACCACCGTCACGCCGGTGGCCAGTACAAGTATTGCAAGCATGGCCAAGCCGAGCGCCAAGGTACGCCGCAACAGAATTTCCCGAGCCGGACCTTTCGGGTGCCACTCGGAGAAACGAAACCCGGCCAGCCCGAAAGCCAGCGCGGAAACTAGCACCGGCAAGACCGCGAAATTGAAGGTTCCCATGATAAACTTGCCGGCACCGACAAAGGCCGCCGCCATGCGCCCCCGTTGCGCGTCTATTCCGAACTTCTCGCCTCTCGACAATAAATCGGCGGGATGCATGAGGCTCCAATAGGTGGTTGGCGCCAGCACCAATATCGCGACCGCTATGCTGATGGCGAACTTCGGATCGAGAATCGCACTGCGCCATTCGCGCAGCGACAGCGCGGCCGCAACAAGGGCCACCACGAGGAAGACATCATTATATTTGGCAAGAATTGCCGCCGCGGTGGCCAGGCCAAACGCCGCATAGGCGATCATGCTTCGCCGCTCGAGAAGATAGGCCATGGCCAGCAGGAGCAGCGAGCAGAAGCCGACGACGGCGACGGAATGCGACAAGGCGCGCTGCGATTCCCAGACGATCTGCGGGATCGTAAACAGGCCGAACATGGCCGCCGCCGCTGTCGCCTTGGTGTAGCCGAACCGCCGCATGGCGGCGAACACGCTGCAGGCGGCAAGGAACAGCACGGAGTATTTGACGAGCTTCAGCGTGAAGATACTGGTGCCGAAAACATGCGCGGCCAGCCAGTTGATCCAGGTGTAGAGAGGTGGTTGCGAGCCGCCATATCCAGCCCAGAGATGCGGAACATAGATCAGTTGCTCCGCATCATCGATGCCGACGCCGGTTCCCGCCCAAGAGCTCAACAGGGACAGTATGATGGTCTGCAAGGCAAAATAAGCCGCGACCATGACGATCGCCGCCGGGAAGGGGCCGATCCGTCCCTCGGCCAGCCACTCGGCCCATCTCAGATTGTACTTCAATGAAATCTCATCGCCCTTGCCAGCAGAGTGTTGCCGGCTGCGCTAGCATGAAGAGTATGCTCCGCACAATGCGACCGGCTGGCTGCGCCTACGTCCTCATCTTTTCGCCGCTCGGGTCGAAGGGCGGCTCGACATTGATGCGTGCGGGACGCCGGTGCCCGAGGATTTCGATCTCGAACAGCCCGGCGCTCTCGTTCTCGGCAAGCGCTGCCGGTACATAGCCTTGCGCCATCGACTTCTCGACATAATGCGCATAGCCGCCGGAGGTGACCCAGCCGACCACGCGCCAGTCGCCGTCGACAATGCCGCGCACGGCAGACGCGCCTTCGGCGGCGTTCGAGCCGCGCACTTCCTTGCCGCCCGCGTCGAAGCGCGGCGCGCCATAGCCATGCGGCTTTTCCACGGTGCCGTAATCCTTGCCGCCGACCTTGGCCCAGATCGGCTCGTCGCCCATGACGTCTGCATCCGCGGCATCGACGATGAAGGAGACACGGCGCAGTTTCGGCCCTTCTGCCTGTTCCTTGGCCGCTGCTTCCCGGCCGATGAAGTCGTTCTTCTCTAGCTTGATGAAGCGGTCCATCGAGCCTTCGAACGGTCCGTAGATCGGACGTAACTCGCGGAACCAGGTCGGGAAGTTCTTCTCAAGGCGCATCGAGAGCAAAGCCCGCATGCCGAAATCGACAAGGCCAAACTCTTCGCCAGCCTCCTTGATTGCCTTGTAGACCAGGCGCTGGTAGGCAGGCGCCATCCAGATCTCATAGCCGAGGTCGCCGGTGTAGGTGATCCGGTTGACCATGCAGGGCGCTCCGCCGACCGCCATCTCGCGGAAATCCATGAAGCGGAAGGCCTTGGTCGAGATGTCGACATCGACCAGTTTCTGCAGCAGGTCGCGGGATTTCGGCCCGGCGATCGACAACCCGACCAGCGTCTGGTCGAAGCGGTGGATGCGCACCTCTGACGCCCTTGGACCGTCCTTCGGCAGATGCTTCTCGAACCAGCGCATGTGGTATTTTTGCGCTGCCGAAGAACCCCATATCATGAAGCGGTCTTCCCCACCCCTTGGGCCCGCCTTGGCAATGGTGAAGTCCCCGATCAGCCGGCCGAACTCGTTCAGCATGGGCGTCAGCACGATGCGGCCGGTCTTCGGCATGCGATTGGTCATCAGACGGTTGAGGAAGTCCTCGGCCCCTGGCCCGGAGACTTCGTATTTGGCGAAGTTGGCGATCTCGGTGACGCCGACCCTCTCGCGGGTGGCGCGCACTTCCTCGCCGATCGGGCGGAAATCATTGGAGCGGTGGAAGGACACGACGTCCTTCGGCTCCGAGCCTTTCGGCGCGAACCAGAGCGGGGTTTCGAGACCCCAGCTGTCGCCCATGACGGCGTTGTTGGCGAGCATGGTGTCGTAAAGCGGGGTCGTCTGCGCTGGTCTTGCCGCCGGTAATTCCTCGTTGGGAAAGCGGATGGAGAAGCGGCGCGAATAATTTTCGCGGACCTTTGCGTTGGTATAGCGCAGCGTTGCCCATTCGCCGAAGCGCGCAACGTCCATGCCCCAGACGTCGAAGCCGGGGTCGCCATGGACCATCCAGTTCGACAGCGCCAGGCCGACGCCGCCGCCCTGGCTGAAGCCGGCCATGACGGCGCAGGCGCACCAGAAATTGGTCAGGCCCTGCACCGGGCCGACCAGCGGGTTGCCGTCCAGCGCGAAGGTGAAGGGGCCGTTGATGATCTGCTTGATGCCGGCCTTCTCGATGCCGGGGAAATGCTTGAAGCCGATCTCGAGCGACGGCGCGATGCGGTCGATGTCTGGCTGCAGCAGCTCGTGGCCGAAATCCCAGGGCGTGCTGACCGGCGACCACGGCTTGCAGGCCTTTTCATAGGTGCCGAGCAGGATGCCGTTGCGCTCCTGGCGGGTATAGATCTCGCCCTTGAAATCGAGCACGCCAATCATCTCGCGGCCGGTCGACTTGTTGAATTCCTCGACCTCCGGCATCGGCTCGGTCAGGAGATACATGTGCTCCATGGCCAGCACCGGCAGTTCGACGCCGACCATGCGACCGATCTCGCGCGCCCACAGGCCGCCGCAGTTAACCACATGCTCGGCTTTGACTGTGCCTTGCTCAGTGACGACGTTCCAGGTGCCGTCGACCTCCTGCGTCAGTTCCACGACGCGGTTGCGCAGTACGATCTCGGCGCCTAGCTTCCTGGCGGCCTTGGCATAGGCATGGGTGGTGCCGGAAGGGTCGAGATGACCCTCGACTGGATCCCACATGGCGCCGACGAAATTCGTCTCGTCCATCAGCGGGAACATCGCCTTGGCTTCGGACGGCGTGATCAGTTCGGTGTCCATGCCGAGATAGCGGCCCTTGGCGTGGGCGAGCCGCAAGAAGTCCATGCGCTCGGGCGTGTCAGCCATCATCACGCCGCCGGTCAGGTGCAGCGAGCAGGATTGGCCGGAAATCTCCTCGATCTCCTTGTAAAGCTGCACCGTGTAGGCCTGCAGCTTGGCGACGTTGGGATCGCCGTTCAGCGTATGGAAGCCGCCCGCCGCATGCCAGGACGAGCCGGAAGTGAGCTCCGAACGCTCGATCAGCATGATGTCGTTCCAGCCAGCCTTGGCCAGATGATAGAGCACCGAGCAGCCAACGACCCCGCCGCCGATGACAACCGCTTTTGCATGAGATTTCATGAAGATAATTCCGTTTTTGAAGAGATTGAATCGAGTGAGCGGGGCGCGAAAACAAAGCGGAGATCGGATACAGCGATGTTTCCGGCCAGCCTGCCATCAAGACGGAGTGGGGGTCGACTACTCATCAGATGATCAGAAATCGGTCGGCGCGCCGCCTTCGGCCCGGCGCTTGTCGACGAAAGCGTTGAGCTCCTCCCTGATTGCCGGATCCATGTAAGGCTCTTCATAGGAGGCCAGCCGTTCCTTCCAGACGCGATTGGCCTTTTCGAGCGCCGTCGGCGACCCGGCCTCCGCCCAACTCTCGAAATTGCGCCAGTCCGAGATAATAGGCGCATAGAACGCGGTCTTGTAGCGGTCCTGCGTGTGCTGGGTGCCGAAGAAATGGCCGCCGGGGCCGACGGACTGTATGGCGTCGAAACCGAGTGCTTCCTCGGAAAGATCGAGCGGCGTCAGGAACTCGGCGACCATCTGCAACAGGTCTATGTCGAGGATGGTCTTCTCGTAGGAGCAGCGCAGGCCGCCTTCCAGCCAGCCGGCCGCATGCATCATCAGATTGCCGCCGCCCTGGATGGCGCCCCACAGTGAGAACACGCTTTCATAGGCGGCCTGCGCATCGACCGTGTTGGCGGCGCAGGTGTTGGAGGTGCGGTAGGGGATGTTGTAGCGGCGGGCGAGCTGCCCGCCGACCAGCTGCGCCTTCATATATTCCGGCGTGCCGAAGGCCGGCGCGCCGGACTTCATATCGACGTTCGAGGTGAAGCCGCCGTAGCCGACAGGCGCGCCCTTGCGCACCATCTGCGCAAAGGCGATGCCGGACAGCGCCTCGGCATTCTGCTGCACCAGCGCGCCGGCAATCGTCACCGGCGCCATGGCGCCGGACAGGGTGAACGGCGTCACGATGACCACCTGGCCCTTGCTCGACATCTGGATGATGCCTTCCATCATCGGCACGTCGAGCTTGAGCGGCGAATTGGTGTTGATGATGGTGAATACCGACGGCTCTGCAAGCAACTGCTCATGGCTGATGCCACGTGCGATCCTGGTGATCTCGATGCCGTCGACGTTGCGCTCCTTGCCGAGCGAATAGATGTGGAACATCTTGTCGGTCAGCGTGGCGAGGTCACGGATGCATTCAAGGTGGCGGACGGACGGATGGATGTCGATCGGCTCGACCGGATAGCCGCCCGTGCAGTTCAATATGTTGTGCATCTGCGCAAGCTTGAGGAAGTTGCGGTAGTCCTGCTGGTTGCCCGGCCGGCGGCCGCGGTCGACGTCGGAGCAATTGGGCGCCGACGCCATCATCGAGATGATCAGATTATCGCCGCCGAAGCGCACGTTGTGCGCCGGGTTGCGGGCGTGGATGGTGAATTCCGGCGGGCAGTGCGCAACCAGTTCCAGGATCATGTCACTGTCGAAGCGCACCCGCTCGCTGCCTTCGCGGACATCGGCGCCATGCGCCTTCATGATGCGCCGGGCTTCGTCATGCAGCACGTCGACGCCGATTTCCCGCAGCACGCGCAGAGAGGCGAGGTGGATAGATTCCAGCTCGTCGTCGGAAACCAGCCGGGTCGGCGCCAGCGGGTTCTTCAACTGCCGAAACGGCGGCTGCTCGAACGCCGCCGATCCGCCGGCACGCTTTCCCGCGCGGCCGCCGCGACGGGCGCGGTCGTTTGCCAATGCAGGTTCGGCGGGCTGAAGGGCGGCGGTCATGATAGTCCTCGTACGCTGCGGCAATGCGGCGGCATAATGGACTGCCGGCCGGCCAGCCATTGCGGAGGCGGCGACCACTAGGACGAGGGAAGCGACATGCCTGAAGGGCAGCCGGAGGGATCGTCAGGCTCTTATCTCTTCCGGCTGGCGCAAGCGGTTTTCGTTGCCGGTGCTTACCGCGATGAAAGCGAAACGCTAGTCCTGCATCATGGACCGGGCGAAACAGGACAGCGGCGAGACAGTGCAATGGGCGGCGATCACCGGCGTGATCGCCACCGTCTCGGTGTTCGCCATCGCGCAAGGGCTGAGCTATCCGCTGTTGAGCTTCATCCTGCAGCGCCAGGGCGTTTCGCCGGCCATGATCGGCCTGTCGGCGGCAATGACGCCGATCGGCTTCATCGTCTCGTCGCCGCTGGTTCCGGCGCTGGCGCGGCGTTTCGGGGCAGGGCGCACCGCGCTTACTTGCGCGGCACTTTCCGCGCTGGTGCTGGCGCTGATCGGCTGGACGCAAAATGTCTATCTGTGGTTTCCTCTGCGCTTTTTGATCGGCGCCGTCACCAACCCGCTCTACGTGCTGAGCGAAGTCTGGGTGATCGCACTGGCGCCGCCGACACGCCGCGGCCGCGTCATGGGCATCTATTCGACCATCATTTCGGCGGGCTTTGCGGCGGGGCCGCTGTGCCTGCTTGCGGTCGGCACCGAGGGATGGCCGCCGTTCCTCGTCGGCATCGCCGCATTTCTGTTTTGCGGCGCCTGCCTCGCCTCGGTGCTGGCACGGCTGCCCAAGGTCGACGAGAGCGGGCACCGCGTTTCGGTGCTGGGGTTCGTGCCGCAGGCGTGGCTGCTGTTATCGGCAGTGATCGTGGCCGCCGGTTTCGAACAGGCGGTGCTCGCCTTGCTGCCGGTCTACGGAACACATTATGGCATCGCCGAAGCGCGCATGTCGGCGCTGCTGTCGGTGATGATCGCCGGCAACATCGCTATGCAGGTGCCGCTCGGCCTGCTGGCGGAACGACTGACGGCGCGGCTGGTGCGGTTCATCTGTGTTTCGATGACGGTGCTGGGATGCGTTCTGTTGCCGGTTCTCATCGAGACGCCGCTGATCTGGCCGTGCGTCTTCATCTGGGGCGCGGTTTCCTACGGCATTTACACGATGTCGATCATTGAACTCGGCGAGCGGTTCACCGGCTCGGCACTGGTCGCCGGCAACGCCGCCTTCTCGCTAATGTGGGGCGTCGGCGGCATCGCCGTGCCGCCGCTGGCGGGCAGCGCCATGGATGTTGTTGGCGCCGGCGGCCTGCCAATGACGCTCGGTGCCATTTGCCTGGCGCTGGCAGTTGTAACGGTCATTCGAAGACGGATGGTGTGAATGCCAGAAAGCCGCCGTTTCTGACGAATGGCTTGAATGTAAGCGGCCCCATGTCGATCTTGGCTATGTCGCCACCCGACTCAACCGGAGACCTCATGACCAAATCGAATACCAAGGGCCAGCCGGGTTCGGCGGCCGAAGACCCGTTTCTCTGGCTTGAGGACAGGAGGGGCAAGCAGGCGCTCGACTGGGTGCATCACCAAAATGCAGTTACGGTCGGGGAGCTGCAGGGTGATCCGTCCTATCAGACGTCGTTCGAGACGGCGCTCGACCTGATGACAGCCGAGGATAACATCGCCGTCGGGGCCGCTATCAACGGCTATGTCTATAATTTCTGGCAGGACCGGACGAACGTACTCGGCCTCTGGCGGCGCACCACCGTCGCCTCCTACAAGACCGACAAGCCGGAATGGCAGACGATCATCGACTTCGACAGTCTGGCGGCGAAAGAGGGGGTGAAATGGGTGTTCAGCGGCGCCAGCCGGCTCTACCCCGACTTCAGCCGCTGCCTGCTCAACCTGTCGCCGGATGGCGGCGATGCCAGCGAGATGCGCGAATTCGATATCGAAAGCAGATCGTTCGTCGATGGCGGCTTTCGCGCTCCTGCCTCGAAATCGAGCTTTAGCTGGCTGGACGAGGACACGGTTATCGTTTCCGCCGCCTTCGAGGAGGACGACAAGACCCAGTCCGGTTATCCGCGCGTGGTCAAGCTTTGGCGGCGCGGCACGCCACTGGAAGCGGCGATGCCGATCTTCGAGGCGCTGAAGCAGGATCTTGCCGCCGGCGGGTCCGTCGAATTCGACGGCGACAAGCGTCATGTCTTCCTCGCCCGGACCATCGACTTCTTCGCCTCGCACAGCTTCCTGCGGCTGCCTTCCGGCGGAAACAGGCGCATCCCGTTGCCGGACGACGTCACCGATACGGCGCTGTTCAAAGGCCAGCTCGTCTTTGGCGTGCGTACCCCGTGGACTGCGCCGGACGGCACGCTGTGTAAGCCCGACGGACTCTATTCACTCGATTTCGAGCGCTGGATCGAAACCGGGCTATTCGGATCCCTCGATACCGTGCTCGAGCCGGCGCACCGCGTCTCGATCGCCGGCATTGCCCGCACGCAGGACCGGCTGTTCATCAATTTGATGGACAATGTGCGCGGCAAGGTCGTCGCCGGCAAGCGCAGCGACAGCGGCTGGGAGTTCAAGCCCGTGGCGTTGCCCGAAAACGGCAATGTCGGCATCAGCCATGCCGAGCATTTCGGTTCCAGCGTCTCCTTCTCCTTCACCGATTTCCTGACGCCGAGCTCGATCATCTGGTCGGACGACAACGCCGCGGGGCTGGCAACGGTGAAGTCGCAGCCGGCGCGTTTCGACGCGTCGTCCCTGCTCTCCGAACAGTTCGAGGCGCGCTCGAAGGATGGCACGATGATCCCGTACTTCGTCGTCAGGAGGCGCGACTTGCATGGACCCGTGCCGACATTGCTTTACGGCTATGGCGGCTTCGAAGTGCCGCTGCTGCCCGGCTATGCCGGCGTACGCGGCAGGCTGTGGCTGGAGAAGGGCAATGCCTATGTGCAGGCCAACATCCGCGGCGGCGGCGAGTTCGGCCCGAACTGGCACCAGGCGGCGCTCAAGGCCAATCGCCAGAATGCCTTCGACGATTTCGCTGCCGTCGCGCAAGATCTGGTCAAACGCGGCATCGCTACGCCCGCCACACTGGGCATCCAGGGCGGATCGAATGGTGGCTTGCTGACCGGCGTCTCGCTGACCCAGCACCCGGAATTGTTCGGTGCAGTGATCATCGACGTGCCGCTGCTCGATATGCTGCGCTACACCGAGCTGCCGCCCGGCGCGTCATGGATGGCCGAGTATGGCGATCCGGCGAAGCCGGAAGAGGCAGCCTGGCTCGCCGCCTATTCGCCCTATCAGCATGTAGACACGGATGCAGCCTATCCGCCGGTGTTGCTGACGACCTCGACCGCCGACGATCGCGTCCATCCCGGGCATGCCCGCAAGATGGCGGCACGGCTGCAGGCGGCCGGCCACGGCAAGACGCTGTTCTTCGAGGAGACCGAGGGCGGCCATGGCGGACGCGGCGACCGGCGGCCGCAGGCCGCACAGGCGGCGATGAAGTACGTCTTCCTGCAGCGGGCCCTGACTGGCACCAATTGACCGGCGTCGCTTGACCGGCACGGCTTGAACTGAGGGCTCGAGGCAGCCTAAGGTGCATGCATGGCTCGGCTGGCGAAATCGGGTTGCGCATTTGGGGTGGCGGTGACGCCGTCGTCGCGCACGCTACGCGCCGAGCTGTTGCGGCTCTGCGCTCGCATCGGCTATTCGCCGCCCGCTGTCCTCTGACGAATCCGCCCCGGCGCGAAAGCTGCCGGATTGGTTCAAGAGGAAAGACCAGACATGACCTACCAGAATTATTCGCTGAAGCAGCTTCAGCAGATCGATGCCGCGCATCACCTTCATCCGTTCACCGACCACAAAGAGATGCGCGAGACCGGCTCGCGCATCATCACCCACGCCAACGGGCCGTTCATCTATGATGCCGAAGGGACGGAAATCCTCGACGGCATGGCTGGGCTGTGGTGCGTCAATGTCGGCTATGGCCGCGACGAGCTGGCCGACGCCGCCTACGCCCAGATGAAGGAATTGCCCTACTACAACTCTTTCTTCAAATGCTCGACGCCGACGCCGGTTCTGCTGTCGAAAAAGCTGGCGGAGATCGCGCCAAGGCACATCAACCAGGTGTTCTACGGCTCGTCCGGTTCGGAGGCCAACGACACGGCGCTGCGCCTGGTCCGTCACTATTGGGTGCTGGAAGGCAGGCCCGAGAAGAACCGCATCATCTCACGCAAGATGGGCTACCACGGCTCGACCATCGCCGGCGCCTCGCTCGGCGGCATGGATTTGATGCACAAGCAGCTCGGCGGCGCCGTGCCCAACATCGTCCATGTGATGATGCCCTATGCCTATGAGCTCGCACTGCCCGGCGAAAGCGACCATGATTTCGGCCTGCGCGCGGCAAAAGCGGTCGAGGACGCGATCCTCGAAGCCGGCGCCGACAAGGTGGCCGCCTTCATCGGCGAGCCGGTGATGGGGGCAGGCGGGGTGAAGATCCCGCCGATGAGCTATTGGCCGGAGGTGCAGCGCATCTGCCGCAAATACGATGTCCTGCTGATGCTGGACGAGGTCATCACCGGATATGGCCGCACAGGCGAGTGGTTCGCCGCACAAGCCTTCGATGTCGAGCCCGACACCATCACCACGGCCAAGGCGCTGACCTCTGGCTATCAGCCGCTGTCGGCGCTGCTGGTCGGCGACCGCATCGCGGCGACGCTGGTCGAAAAGGGCGGCGAATTCTATCACGGCTACACCTATGCCGGGCATCCGGTGGCCTGCGCGGTGGCGCTGAAGAACCTCGAGATCATCGAGCGCGAAGGCCTGGTCGAGCGCGTGAGGAACGACACCGGGCCTTACTTCGCCAGGGCCCTGCAGGAACGTCTCGGTGGGCACGATCTGGTCGGCGAGGTGCGCTCGTTCGGGCTGATGGGGGCGATCGAGATCGTCAAGGACAAGGTGACCAAGGAGCGCTTCCTGCCGGCCGGCAGCGCGGCGGTGATGGTTCGCGACCACGCGATTGTCCAGGGCATGATGCTGCGCGCTACCGGCGACACGATGATCCTGTCGCCGCCGCTGATCTGGACGCGCGAGACGATCGACATGGCCTGCGACCGCATCGCCACGGCGCTCGACCTGGCGCAAGCAGATTTGCGCAAGCGGTAAGATGGAACGTTTGCCGGGCGCCCGGTAATCGGGCGCCCGGAGATTGAATGCCGCTTCATGCGAAGAGTTCGCCAGACGAGGATCTTTAAATATCTGTCTCGGGAAGGTCTCACGCGCGAACAATCGGAAGCCCTGGAAAAGGCCGCGTTCTTGATCATTAGCGCGCGGAAAGAAGCCGCGGCGCTACTGGCGCGGGCGGGAGTAACTTTACCTGATGATGGGTTTGGGTTCGGGAACCCTTGCAACGCGCACATAGAGGCGCACGGCAACTGCCCGTGCAACGATTACACGGGCGATGGTGGGCCATGTTTGACGCAGACTACCCTCGATACGGCCTCCCCCCGTCCCGGAGTTGCGGCCATCCACCATCAAAACATCTCTCCACGTAAGGCGTATTGGAGACAGTTGATGCGCACCATTTCTTTGATCCTAGCCTTGGTTATGCAATCGGTCATCACTGTATGTCTTGCGCAGCACGCCAAAACACCTTTCAAAAGGCCGGTTCCAGAAGAGCACAAGGGCTTCGTGGCAGAAATTGAGAGTGTTTTCAGGAAATATCCAAAGGCAATCGCTCGCTACAAACTCGTGGATATCGGCCTCGTAAATATTGGCGAGATGCCGCGCGTGGAGTGCACAGTGGAATGTGTGTTTGATTCTACTTGGGGCGGATGGTGTAAGACCGTTGTGATACGGAACGAGAAGAATAGCACCCTGCCGGTTTCCATTGCCCGGTTGCTAGTCGACAGACACGCGCTTTATGATGGCTGCTGAAGCGCCGATCGGGCCCGTTGCCCGAGATCGTTGTGCGGGAGGGACACTATGGCCAAACAGGAGCAGTGGCAGCTGGAAGGCAGCGCCGCGGACCTCTACGAGCGCTACCTAGTCCCGGCAATCACAGCCCTGTGGGCTGCGGACCTGATGGATCGTGCTGCGCCTCAATCTGGTGAGCGGATTCTGGACGTAGCTTGCGGCACCGGCGTGGTGGCACGCTCGGCTGCCGAGCGTATGGGAAGTGGGCAGGTCGTCGGCCTCGACATCAATACGGGCATGCTCGCCGTTGCTCGGTCGCTCCCGAGAGGCGCTGGAGCGCGTATCGACTGGCACGAGGGAAGCGCGCTCGAAATGCCGTTCCCTGACTCCGCCTTCGATCTGGTTCTTTGCCAGCTCGGACTGCAGTTTTTTCCGGATCGATCTAGTGCGCTCCGTGAGATGTTCCGGGTTCTGGTGCCTGACGGCCGACTGGCTTTAAACGTTTTCAGCGCTATTGAGCACACTCCTGCGGCGAAGGCGCTGGCGGATGCCTTGGATCGACACCTCGGTCCAGGCGCTTCGGCAACGAAAAGGTCTGAGCATTCACTCGCTGATGCGGACGAGCTTTACCGATTGGTGGCCGAGGCGGGATTTCGTCAGGTGACCATCCACACGACGACACAGAACATCCGATTTCCCTCGTCGAGGGAATATGTGCGACTACAATTGGCGGCGACTCCGCAGGCCGGGCTGGTCAGCGGAATGGATGCCGGACATCGGGAAGCAGTCATCGCAGCGATCACCGGTGATCTAAATTTTTCGCTGGCAATCTATTCAACTGAAGGGGAGCTGATGTTCCCCCAAGAGGCCCACGTCGTGCTCGCACGCAAGTAGCGTAGCTGACCGATGAGCCATGGCACCGACGCGCTGGGGGGGTTGGGGCGCGACCACCTGTGGGTCGACGTAGCTCAGGACAGCAGCCACGACGCCGACGATCATCTGGAGACGCGCCAGGGCGATCGCCTCATTGTCCTTGAAGAATGCGAAACGCAAAAACCGCGCTCCATCGGAACGCGGCTTTGCCAGATACGCATGGCGCTTCGCCAACAATACACTTGCGAAACTAACGGCGAAACTTACGGGCTCCGGTACGCGAGACCTGATCCGGAGCGCCGGGCGGATGTCCGCCTCGCAATCCGTTTTAAACGCATATCGTTACTGCAGGGTTAGCAAGAGCTTAAGCAAATCTAAATTTGCCGGCTTTCCGCTTTGGGCAGATCGAAACCTGTGAACTTGGAGCTTACGCCGGGTTACCACGGAGGAAATTAATGATGCCGGAAAAATCCGCGCCGGCATTCCCTTGTGCGTTGAACAGCGCATAGAGCTGGGCTGCCTCGGCGCCGAGCGGCGTTGCCGCACCGACGCTCTGTGCGGCCTCCTGCGACAGTTTGAGGTCCTTCAGCATCAGTGCCGCCGCGAAGCCAGGCTTATAGCCATTGTTGGCGGGCGATGTCGGCACCGGGCCGGGCACCGGGCAGTAGGTGGTCAGCGACCAGCACTGGCCGGACGAGGTCGAGGCGACGTCGAACAGCGCCTGGTGCGACAGGCCGAGCTTTTCCGCCAGCACGAAGGCCTCGGCAACGCCGATCATCGAAATGCCCAAAATCATATTGTTGCAGATCTTCGCCGCCTGTCCTGCGCCGTCGTCGCCGCAATGAACGATGCGGCCGGCCATCGGCTTGAGGATTGGTTCGGCCTTGGCGAAGGCCTCCTTCGAACCGCCGGCCATGAAGGTCAGCGTGCCGGCCGCCGCACCGCCCGTGCCGCCGGAGACCGGCGCGTCGATCGTCAGCAATCCGTGCTTGGCGGCGATGGCATGGGCCTTTCGGGCCGACTCGACATCGATGGTCGAGGAATCGATGAACAGCGCACCTTTTTTCGCCTTGGCCGCGATGTCTGCGTAAACCGACAGAACATGCTTGCCGGCCGGCAACATGGTGATGACCGCATCGGCATCCTTCACCGCCGCAACGGCATTGGCCATGACGACGACGCCGTGCTCCCTGGCAATGACGAGGTTCTCCGGCACCAGGTCGAAGCCGTGCACGGCATATCCGGCCTTGACCAGGTTGGCGGCCATCGGATTGCCCATATTGCCGAGGCCGATGAAGGCGATGGTGGTCATAATGGCGCTCCGTGAGTAGAATAGTGAATAGTGAATAGTGAATAGTCAGTAGTCAGTAGTCAGTAGTCAGTAGTCAGTAGGGATCATGTATTACTCATGGTCTATATGATAGACTCACCATTCACCATTCACCATTCACTATTCACTAAATTCTCTATCGTCCGATCAGCGCGCGAGCGATGATGACGCGCATGATCTCGTTGGTGCCTTCGAGGATCTGGTGGACACGCAGGTCCCGCACCAGCTTCTCGATGCCGTAGTCGTGCAGGTAACCATAGCCGCCATGCAGCTGCAGGGCGTCGTTGGCGACGTTGAAGCCGGTGTCGGTGACGAAGCGCTTGGCCATCGCCGACCATTTCGAGGCATCCGGCGCGTTGCGGTCGAGCTTCGAGGCGGCGGTGTAGAGGAAGACGCGCGCTGCCTGCAGTTCGGTCTCCATGTCGGCGAGCTTGAACTGCAGCGCCTGGAACTGGTTGATCTTCGAGCCGAAAGCCTTGCGTTCGGCGGTGTAGGCGAGTGCCTTGTCGAGCGCCGATTGCGCGCCGCCGAGCGAGCAGGCAGCGATGTTCAACCGGCCGCCGTCCAACCCGGCCATGGCGATGCCGAAACCGGCGCCCTCGACCGACAGCAGGTTTTCCGCCGGCACCTTGCAGTCCTCGAAGACGACCTGGCGGGTCGACTGCATGTGCCAGCCCATCTTGCGCTCGTTGGCGCCGAAGGAAAGGCCGGGCGCATCGTTCGGCACGACGAAGGTGGAAATGCCTTTCGGCCCGTCGGCGCCGGTGCGCGCCATGACGACATAGAGGTCGCTGTCGCCGGCACCGGAGATAAACTGCTTGGCGCCGTTCAGCACATAGTCGCCGCCGCTTTTGACCGCACGCGTCTTCAGCGCCGCGGCATCGGATCCCGAACCCGGCTCGGTCAGGCAGTAGCTGGCCAGCCATTCCATCGAGGTCAGCTTCGGCAGGAAGCGCCGACGTTGCTCGTCGCTGCCGAAGCGGTCGATCATCGATGCCGCCATGTTGTGGATCGAGATGAAGGCGGAAAACGCCGGATCGGCACGCGAAAGCGCCTCGAAGATCAGCACGGCGTCGAGCCGGCCGAGCCCCGAGCCGCCGACGTCGTCGCGGACATAGATGCCGCCAAGGCCGAGCGGACCTGTCTCGCGGATCACATCGGCGGGGAAATGCTTGTTGCGATCCCAGTCGAGTGCGTTCGGCGCCACACGGTCGGCGGCGAAGGCTTGCGCCATCTCCTGGATGGCGCGCTGGTCTTCGTTGAGTTCGAACTGGCTGGTGCCCGCATCGACAGCGGCGTCCATGGCGTGCTCCCTGATGTTTCCGGCCTGCTGGCCTGTCGTTTTTGGCTTTGCGCGCCGTCCAATCTAGACCAATGATGCCGCCGCGCAACCCGATCCGTCTAGATCCAACTATCTGCGCAGCCGCTGTGCGCGAATGCGCTTTGGAGCAAAGTGTGACGACAAATTTCGACGAACTGCTTGGATGCTTCCATGCCTATCTCCAGACGTTCGATAATGCGCTGGTGCGCGACGCCGTGGCCCGGATCGGCTGGGACATGCCGGGCCGGCCGCTCGAACCGCATGCACTGCCTTGTCTCCTTCAGCTCGACCGTATCGTCGAACTCGCTCCCGCTGCGGCCAAGCCGCTGGCGCGGCTGGTTGCGGAGCGTCGCGGCGATCTGCGCTGGGGGCAAACCTATGGCGAGGCGGATTTCGGCAAGGTTTTCATCGACAATTACGGCTGGCTGGAGGTGTTCGGTACACGCGGCCATTTCGTCAATGAAGAGGTTGCGGCCGGCCTGCTGATCCTTGGACCCGACATCGTCTACCCCGATCATCACCATGTCGCGGAGGAGATCTACATCCCGCTGACCGGCGGCACCGAATGGCGCATGGGCGATGGCGGTTTTCACCTTCGAGCGCCGGGCGAGGTGATCCATCATGCCTCTGACGTCAGCCACGCCATGCGCACCGGCAAGGAGCCGCTGCTGGCGCTCTATCTCTGGCGTGGTGGGCCGCTGGCGGCCAAGTCGACGATCACCGCAACCGTTGCGCAGGGCAGGGACTGACATGGCCAAAGCGATCATGCTGCAGGGCACGGGTTCGGATGTCGGCAAGACGGTGCTCGTTGCCGGCCTCTGCCGCGCGGCGAAGAAGCGCGGCTTGAAAGTGCGGCCGTTCAAGCCGCAGAACATGTCCAACAACGCGGCCGTCGCCGATATTCCGGGCGATTCAGGCGGCGGCGAGATCGGCCGCGCCCAATGGCTGCAGGCGATCGCCTGCGGCGTGGCGCCGACCGTCCACATGAATCCGGTGCTGCTCAAGCCGCAGACCGATGTCGGCGCTCAAGTCGTCGTGCAGGGCAAGGTGTTCGGCGAAGCGCGGGCGCGCGACTACCAGGCGCTGAAGGCCCGGCTGATGGATGCGGTGCTGGACTCTTGGGCAAAGGTCGGCGAGGGCGCCGATCTGGTCATCGTCGAGGGCGCCGGCTCGCCGGCCGAGATCAATCTCAGGAGCCGTGACATTGCCAATATGGGCTTTGCGACGCGCGCCGGCGTGCCGGTGATCCTGGTCGGCGATATCGATCGCGGCGGCGTCATCGCCTCGGTCGCGGGCACCCATCTGATCCTGCCGGACGACGACCGGCGCATGATCGTCGGCTATCTCATCAACAAGTTCCGCGGCGATGTCTCGCTGTTCGACGATGGCATCGAGGCGATCGAAAAATTCACCGGTTGGCGCTGTTTTGGCGTCGTGCCGTGGCTGAAGGCGGCGGCGCGGCTGCCGTCGGAAGATTCCGTCGTGCTCGAGCGACTGGCGTCCGGCGAGAAGCGCGCGCTGAAGATCGCCGTGCCGGTGCTCTCGCGCATCGCCAATTTCGACGATCTCGACCCGCTCAAGGCCGAACCGCAGGTCGAGGTGGTGTTCGTGCCGCCTGGCCAGCGCTTGCCGCAGGATGCAGGGCTGGTGGTCATTCCCGGCTCGAAGTCGACGATCGGCGATCTCCTGAAATTCCGTGAGAACGGCTGGGACCGCGACCTTGCCGCGCACAGGAAACGCGGTGGCCATATCGTCGGCATTTGCGGTGGCTTCCAGATGCTCGGCCGTAGCGTGCGCGATCCCGACGGCATCGAGGGCAGCGTTACCGACACACAAGGGCTTGGCCTGCTCAACGTCGAAACAGTGATGGAGCCGGAAAAGACGGTGCGCAATATCAGCGCGCGCTCGGTGCCGTTCGATCTGCCGCTCGAGGGCTACGAAATCCATCTCGGCCGCACCACCGGTCCCGACACGCTGCGGCCGTCCGCCGTTATCAACGGCGTCGATGACGGCGCCATCTCGGCCGACGGCAAGGTATCGGGCACCTATATGCACGGGCTGTTTTCCGCCGACGCCTTCCGGGCGAAATTCCTCGAAAGCCTCGGCGTCAAAGGCGGCGGCATCGACTACCGCGCCGAGGTCGAACGGGCACTGGACGAGATCGCAGCCGAACTGGAAACCCACCTCGACTGCGACGCGATTTTTGGGCTGGCGCGTTAGATACTTTGCTTGAGCATGATCTTGTCCGAAAACCGGTCTCCACTTTTCGGGATCATGCTTTCTCGCTGGCCTTCGGCCAGTAGGTGCCGAACGACCAGACGTTGCCTTCCGGATCGCGGCAGATGAATTCGCGGCTGCCATAGTCGCGGTCGGTGAGCTCTTCCAGAATCTCGGCGCCGGCGGTCTTTGCCCGCGCGTATGCCGCGTCTGCGTCAGCGACCGCAACGTAGATCGACTTGCCGCCACCCGAACCCGGCGCGCCGACCATCTTGCCATAGGCATCGTCGCGCGCCGTGCCGAGCATGATGATCGAAGAGCCGAATGCGAGTTCGGCGTGGTGCACCACGTCGCCTTCGCCATGGCGGGCGCGAACGCTGAAGCCGAAGGCCTCGCACAGCCAGTCGATCATGTTGCCGGCATTTCTGTAGCGCAGCGCCGGATAAAGCCGCGGTGGTTCGGTGGTGTTCGGCATGGCTGATCTCCTTCAACGGGTTGGTCGATCAACCCAGTCTGCGCGAAGGCCGGTTGCGCGTCTTGAAGAAATGTTACCTCGCGGCGACAGTGGTCGGCGTGACGCCTGCGAGGTCGCGGAACTCGCGCACCAGATGCGCCTGGTCGGCATAGCCGCAGCCGGCGGCGATGTCGGCCCAAGCGCTGTTCGCCTGTCTCGACAGGCCAAGCGCATGGTTGAAGCGGACGATGCGCGACAGCGTTTTTGGGCCGGTTCCGATCGCGTCCGAAAATTTTCCGGCAAGATGCTTGCGGCTCCAGCCAAGCTTTTCGGCCAGCGTCGAGATGCGGGTCCGGCCACGCGTCGAGACGATCGTCTCATAGGCCCAGACCATTTCGGCCTGAGTGCGGTCTGCGGTTGCCAATCGATCACCGACGAAGGCTTCGGCGATGGCAAAGTGTGAGCTCCAATCCGGCGCATTGCCGAGCCTTTCGCGAAGTGCAATGCCGTCAACGCCGAGCACGTCATCCAGGCCGACCATGCGGTCGGTCAGTTCGCTCATCGGCCGGCCGAAGAAGCGGCGAGCGCCGAGCGGGGTGAAATTGATCTGCACACAGCAGGTGCCGCCGCAGGATTCGATCACCACCGGCCCGGCGTAGAGGCCGGCGGCAAAACTGGCGAAGCGGTCATTGTCGCCCGGGTCATGGCCGAGCCCGATGGCAAAGGGTTCGGCAAAGCTGATGACCAGCGGCACGGTCAGCGAGGCATATTCGATGGCGCGGAAATGGCCTGGCATGGTTTCGCGAAAGCCGCACATGTCGGTGACGACGCCCTGAAGCCGATGGCTCGGCGCGCGCCGCACCATCTCGAACCGATCGAGGCCTGGGCTTTCGTGGCGGCTGCCGTCTTCGCTGTCGGGCATGCGCTTTCCTTCCGCCACGCGACTTTAACAGACCATCCGTCGGAATCAAAAGCGCCCGGCGTTTGGCCGGGCGCGCCGACTTGCCGGAGATTATGAATTGTCTGGACGTGTTTAGGCGCCGCGCATCAGGCAGCCGGCGGCCAGCACGATGTAAGCGATGACGACAATCCACACAGCAGCTAAAGGGATGAACGCAAGGACGCCAAGCGCGGCGAGAACGCCGATAATGGCGATAACAAGGGATATAATGAAAATAAGCTGGGTAGGCGCACTGAGATTCATGTTCGGTCCCTCCTCAACATGATTCGTACAGCGGCATAGTATCAGGCGCGCGGTCACACACCAATGAGCGCACGCAGCGGGGCTTTTCCACCATCGCACCCCGTTTGCGCAAATCCGATTCCGCGCTACCTTCCGAACGAATCGGAAGGGGCTGATGGCGATGGGATTGCTGGACCAGATACGCTCGATCTTCGACGGCGACCCCGGCGTGCGCAAGGTCGCGGACGATCCGGTGCTGTCGGCGGAGCTGCTCATGCTGTTCCGTATGATCCTCGCCGACGGGTCGGTCAGCGAAAGCGAAATGACCGCCTTCAGGCGTATCTGCCGGGACGCCTTCGGCATTCCCGAAACCAGCATCGACAGCGTCATCGAATATCTCAACGAATTCGGCTACGAGACCAACGGCTCGCAGGCCGTCGCGCAGTTCCGCGACCTCGACGTCGAACGGCGCAAGCTGCTCGCCCGCCACATGGCCGAAATCGCCAAGGCCGATTCGCAACTCGCCGGGAGCGAAATGCAGCTGTTGCACCGCACGCTCGACCTGCTCGACATCAGCCCGGCCGATGTGGTCAAGTCGCAAGACTGAGTCATCGGCTGACTGCTGACGTTCTGAGCGTCATTTTGTCTGTAATAGGCCATCCTCCAGCATAACCTGTCACTGAAATTGCCGTGTCTCACTTACGGGGTGCAGTCCAGCACTGTCATCGCAATTCCCGTTTTGTACATCTGGCGAAAAATTCTCTAAATATCTGATTGCTCTGCTTACCTTGGCGCACCCATCGCAAACTTCTTAAACTCTCCAATAATGCTCGATAAGTTCCTTGCCCCTCCGTGTCCCTTGAAGGTATCGTCCTTTACGGTTACATGAAACCAATCTATCTCGTCGTCATACTGAAAGCTTACGTCTGTAAAATTTCTTCCCTGGAGCTGCGTCCCGCGCAAATCTATTGAAACTTCCCATCCAGGATTGTCGATCGTATCAATTTTTACGCCGTATTGGTGTTCCCAATCGCCGTTGCACTGCCCTTGGTACCACTCCTCCAACCACTCGAGCATCGATAGGTCGACCACTAGCCACTCCTGTTAGTCGGTTGGAACAGAAGGAGGTTATCGCCTCCTTTGTGGGATTTGGCTTTGCAGGGTCTCCGACGCACCGTTTCGCTGCCTTCTTAGCCATTCTAATGTCCGCCATTGTCGCCGGTCGAACCCTGGATTGGCAGCTTGCGCTGCCAACGGATTGGCAAATTTGTATACCTTGCTGCTATTGGTAGTATCCTTTTTGAAAGATTAGCACTGTCTCGACGGGCGCCATGGAATCTTCTTTTGCCAACGGGGCATAAATACTAACCCCTAGGCTAAGAGCGATTGCCCCATCAATTTCTTCTTCGATTTCTTGGCCCAATGAAATAAGTGCACGTTTCGCGATTTCAAACCCTGTTCCTAGAAATCGAACCCCATTCAGAGAAGGAGCGGCAGGACTCGTGAACTCGACCGCGTTCAATTTTCCGGATTTACTATAGTAACAAAATACCCCAATATTTTCGAAATAGTCGCAAGGAAACGTATCCCTGATAGATCGTTTGAATGTTCGAAAATTTGTCCCAAGACGCCGTCTAATCTGATTCGGGGACATTCCAAACTCTATTTCCCCGGCGCCTGTGAAAGGTATGATCTTGAACTCAGTCATCAAAAACCGTGCCCTACGGCTTCGTGCTCTTGACGAGCCGCCGGCTAATGGGTGTCACCGTAATTCGTAATGCGACCGTAGTGCGTAATTCCGGATCATGTCGTAATTCGGAGAGGAGATATGGAAAAGAGTGCGCTGTAATTCCTTACACAGCAATCAGTACGAACTGGTTTGGAAGTAAGGCTAATTGAGCGATGGTCTTCCCATTTTCGCTACTGAATTCAATCTCGTATGCCTCCTCGGGATAAGAATGCTCTTCAACAACGACTCCTAACGCTCCGGCCTGAAGGGATTCTCCCGGCATATCACAAATCAATCTCACAACGTCGTTGATCTTTGGTTTCATAGCGGGACTCTACTTCACGAATAGTGTCATCAGCGACGGGACGTTTGAACCGGGGGCTAAAAATCCACCCGGTGCGAACCTCAACGGTGCCGGCCGGACCTGTAACAGTTACGTCCACCGTATATCGAGCTCCGTATTATCAACAACCCGTCTGGCCGGAGGCATCGCGCACGCTGGTCGTGGTGTGGGTCAGCGTGCCCAGCGTGACGTCCCGGCGGGCGAGCTTGCCAAAGCCGTCATACTTGTTGCCTTGCGTTGCCCCAGGGTTGGTGGAGGTGAGCTGGCCGATGTTGTAGAAGCCGGACGCCGCTATGCGGGCAAGGCGGGCCATGTGGTCAATCTACGTGCAATGATAGCCGGGCGAACGCGATAAAAGTGCACCGAAATTGCGAAATTCTCTCCAGTTCCTGCCGCACAATAGCGGCCACTAAGTAATGACCCGCGTCATAACTAGGATCTGTGAATGGCAACTAACGACCTTGTGCACTGGCCCGATAATCCAACAACTCTTGCATTTCTACAATCTCTTCCCCGTATTGTCCCGTGACCTTAATGGTGTGGGTGTCAAGATCAACCAGACTCTTCAGGAACAAAATGGTGGGCCGCGCGTGCTCAATTCGAACCAAACCTAAAAGCCTTATCGCATAGAGCGAATTCGCATCCCCGCCTCCTTTTTGGGCCAAAGACATTTTCAATTCTTCCTGCAATTTTTCAATATCGTCGTAAATGCCAACATAAGAGTCCGTAAGCGATCGAGTTACTTGATCAAAATCTTTCGTTCTCTCGTCCAATTGCAATGGAGTCGCAAGATTCTTATCAATCAATCTCGTCCATATAAAAAGGTAAAGTGCACCAGTATCCTCATTAAATTCTTCATATTTCGTATTCCAGTCTATGAACTCCTTCGCAATTTCCGAGGTTACGCGTGATATACATTTCTCCTCAACTGCTCGCCAAGTGAACGGCCAATTATCTGCAAAGATTCCATTTGAACAGTTCAGTATCTCAGGAGTTGATGGCACAGTACAGGCCGATCCTCCGAAAACCAAAATTGCAACAAATCCGGCAATTTTCAATGCTATTTTAAAATGCATGATGGCAACTCCTCACGGACCAATTGGGAAATCATTTACCTGTAAACTCGCGCTACCCACCTTATTCGGGCCGATTACATTCATAAGCGAGTTATAGTCTTTATTGTTCTCCACCAAACAACCCAGTGACATCCCTCCTTCACTAGTCGTGGGGCTCCTCCCCGGATGAATAGTCCGCCCGATGCAAATTAGCCGCTGACGCCGCCAAAAAAGTTCCGCGCGGCATTGACGAGAGGCCGGCTAGTGGGAGTCACCGTAATTCGTAATTCACATCGTTACCGTCATTCCTTGATCAATGGGGTTTCAGCTGCTCGATCAGAATCAATTCGACGGCTTGATATCCGTGTAAACCGTCCTGCTCCAAATCGCCCGCCGAAGCTACGCTAGTTTGGCTCTCTAGCTTCGATGGATCAGACTCTGAGTATTTTCGAATAAGAATTCGGTTGGAAAGGCTTTCTTTGTGAACGAAGGTTGGCATAGGCCATTTGTCTTCTGCCCAGCTCTTCATTTGACCAATAATTGGCCAAGTTCCATTTATTAAACCGAGATCGCCACACCGTAGGCACCTGACTGCATTATCTGGACTAAGGTCATTTAATTCATCCGCCTTTGGCAATTCCAGACGCATTGGTCCAAATAGATATGCTAGAATAATCTTTCCCATTGGGGCCATATGAGCTACCAAGCCAAGCCCATAGCCACCTGATCTCAACGGAATGGCAAATAGGGTGCCTTTCTTGTAGGGTAGTTTTCTCACTTTAAGGTTACCTTTACTACAGACGCCGGCGTGATGCGGAAGGCGCGAGTGGTGATTAGTTACGGCTTTGTTGGAGCGCCAAGCTCTCGTGTGTTTGGGGGCTATCCGTTGCTGCCAGTCGTTTTGCTTAGCTTAAGCGCGACGATGCGGAGAATACGCGGCAGGACAAAGCCGAACGGGCGAGGCAGAAAACATACATTAATACCGCAATTTCCAAACCTAAGTTCGCTAAATCTCCTTCGCGCGCAAAGGGACGATCAGGTCCGGGTTGCGCGATCGGCGATCGGCCCAATGGCCCCATATTTTTTCTACTTTCATAGGCTGGCCACAAACAGTCGTCTCCACCACGTCGCCAACCACCGGAGCCTCCTCGTGGGGCGAGCCACCGGTCTCGCCCCGTCCTTCGGACCCCACAGTGGGAGATCGGAAGGCCCGTGCCCCTTGCTGCTCAGCCCTGTTCGTGCAGCCGTTTTGCAATCGCCCGGTGCAGGTCTGGAGCAGCAGTGACCAGCGCCTTGGCCGCCTCGGACTGCGGGTGGTCGAGCACTTCGTTCGTCCTGCCGCGCTCGACGATCTTGCCGTCATGCATGACCATCACCTCGTCGGTGATGGCGCGGGCGACGGTCAGATCATGGGTGATGAACAGATAGGCGATGCCGAGTTTTTGGTTGAGCTCGGCGAACAAATCGAGGATCTGCGCGCGGATCGAGACGTCGAGCGCCGAGACCGGCTCGTCGGCGACGACCAGTTTCGGCCGCGTGATGATGGCGCGGGCGATCGAAAGGCGCTGGCGCTGGCCGCCCGAAAACTCATGCGGGTATTTGTCCATGTCGCCTGGTGAGAGGCCGACCTCGTGCAGCGCATACGCCACCATCTCGCGCCGCGCGGCGGGCGCCGGCCTCTTCTCCAGCACATGCAGCGGCTCGGCCACCAATCTCTCGACCTTCTGGCGTGGGTCGAACGAGCCGTACGGGTCCTGGAACACGACCTGCATGTCGCGCCGCGCCGGCTTCAGCTCCGCCTCGCTCTTGCCGGTGAGGGTGTCGCCGCGGAAGCGGATTGTCCCTGATGTCGGCCTGTCCAGCGCCAGGACCATGCGGGCAAGCGTCGACTTGCCGCAACCGGAGCGCCCGACCAACGCCACCGACTGGCCGGGCGCCATGGAGAAGGAAACATCGTCGACGGCGCGGATGGGAGCCCCTCGCTTGAGCAGCGATATGCGCCGTGCCGGATAGTCGCGCGTCACGCTCTCTACCTCAACCAGAGGTTTTCCTTGGCCGACGCTGTGCCTAGCCCGCGCGGGCACATGCATCGAGGCCTGCGCCAGCTGGCGCGTATAGGGATGAAGCTGTCCGGACAGAATGCGCGCCGTGTCGCCGGCCTCCATCACCTCGCCATGGCGCAGGATGGTGATGCGGTCCGCCATCTCGGTCACCACGGCGAGGTCGTGCGAGATCAGCAGCAGGCCCATGCGGTTTTCCGCTACGAGGTCGCGCAGCAGGTCGAGGATCTGCGCCTGCAGCACCACGTCGAGCGCGGTCGTCGGCTCGTCGGCGATCAACAGCTTGGGTTTCAGCGCACAGGCGATGGCGATGACGACGCGCTGGCGCTGGCCTCCGGACAACTCGTGCGGATAACGCGACAGCGGGAACTGCGCCGCCGGCAGGCCGACCCGGTCCAGCATTTTTCGCGCCCGTTCCTCGGCGTCGCCGCGGCTCGCCCTGGTGTGCCAGCGAATACCCTCGGCGACCTGCTCGCCGATGGTCTTGACCGGATTGAGCGCCGTCATCGGCTCCTGGAACACCATGCCGATGTCGTCGCCGCGCAGCGCGCACATCTGGTCCTCGCTCGCCGCCAGGATGTCGATGCCGTCGAAGGTGACGCGTCCGCTGGCGTGCGCCGCCCAGGGCAGCAACTGCATCACCGCGAGCGCCGTCATCGACTTGCCGGAGCCGGATTCGCCGACCAGCCCCATGACTTCGCCGGGCGCGACGGAAAGTTCGATGTCCCTGAGGATGGGCGTGCCGCCGATGGTCAGCGACAGCTTGTCGATTTCGAGCAGGCTCATCGCTGCCGCCGCGATTTCGGATCGAGAATGTCGGCAATGCCGTCACCAAGCAGGTTCAAGCCAAGCACGGTGATGACGATCGCCATGCCGGGAAAGATCGCCATCCACGGCGCCACCACCATGCGGGTCTGGGCGTCGAACAGCATGCGGCCCCAGCTCGGCATTGGCGGCTGGGTGCCCAGCCCGACATAGGAAAGCCCTGCTTCGGCCAGTATGCCCAGCGCGAACTGGATGGTGCCTTGCACCAGGAGCAGCGTGGCGATGTTGGGCAGCACATGTTCGATGCTGATCAGCGTCCTGCTCTTGCCGGCGGCGCGGGCGGCGAGGATGAATTCGCGCGGCCAGATCGCCAGGGCGGCGGCCCGGGCGACGCGCGCGAATACCGGGATGTTGAAGATGCCGATGGCAATGATGGCGTTGAACGCGCCCGGCCCGAAGATGGCGGTGATCATGATTGCCGAAAGCAGCGCCGGAAAGGCGAAGACCAGGTCGTTCAGCCGCATCAGCACGTCGTCGACGATGCCGCCACGCGCCGCGGCAAAGGCGCCGAGCGGCACGCCGATGCCCATGCCGATGCCGACCGCCACCAGCGCCACGGCAATCGAGTTGCGGGCGCCGACCATGATCATCGACAGGATGTCGCGACCGAAATGGTCGGTGCCGAACCAGTGCGCCAGCGACGGCGCCTGGGTCTTGTCGGATATGACCAGTTTGGTGACATCGTAAGGCGTCCAGAAGAAGGAGAGGATCGCGACCGCGGCCACCAGTGCGGTGATGGCGAAGCCGGCAAGGAACGAACGGTTTTTGAACGCCTTGGCCAGGATGCCGGCAAGATTCTCGTCGGGGATGTCGATGTGCAGCGTCATTGCCGGCCTCTCAGGCGCGGATCGACCACTGCATAGGAGAGGTCGACAACGAAATTGACGACGATGACGGCTGCAACCAGCAGCATGACGACGCTCTCGACCACGATCAGGTCACGCTGGTTGATCGCCTGGAACACCAGGCGGCCGAGGCCGGGCAAGTAGAAGACGTTCTCGATGATGATGGTGCCGGCAAGCAGGAAGGCGAATTGCAGGCCTAAAATGGTGACCACCGGGATCATGGCGTTGCGCAGCGCATGCCGCCACAAGACAAGCCGATAGGGCAGGCCCTTGGCGCGGGCGGTTCGGATGTAGTCCTCGTTCAGCACTTCGATCAGCGCCGAGCGGGTGACCCGGGCGAGGATCGCCGCCTGCGGCAGAGCGAGAGCGACTGCCGGCAGGAGCAGCGACTTCAGCGCCGGCCAGACACCGGCGCTCCAGCCAGGAAAACCGCCGCCCGGCACCAGCCGCAGCCAGACGGCGAACAGATAGATGAGCATCAGCGCGAACCAGAAGTTGGGCACGGCGACGCCAAGCTGGGCGGCGCCCATCGCAATCGTGTCGCCGGCCCGGCCGCGTCTGCTGGCGGAAAACAGCCCGACCGGAATGGCAATGACTGTGGACAGCGCCAGCGCCATCAGTGCCAGCGGCAGCGAGACGACGAGGCGCTCGCGGACCAGATCGATGACCGGCACCGAATAGGTGTAGGAACGGCCGAAATCGAGGCTCAGCAAGCCGCCGGCCCAATGCAGATAGCGCAGCATGACGGGAGCGTTGAGGCCCATCTGGTTGCGCAGCAATTCGATCTGGTCGGCGCTGGCGTTCAGGCCAAGCATCAGCCGCGCCGGGTCGCCGGGAATGATCTCCAGCACGGCAAAGACCACCATCGAGGCCAGAACCAGCGTGACGACGGCGATGGCGAGCCGCTTGAGGAGGTAGGCGGTCATGAGCTGCCTGATGCAAGCACTGGGCGAAGGTAGCGTTCCCGCCCACCCCCCTCTGTCCTGCCGGACATCTCCCCCTCGAGGGGGGAGATTGGCAGTTTCCACGCTGGCACTGTCCTTGCAACGCTAGTGGTTAGCGAAAGCGGCGATGAGGGCTCAATCTCCCCCCTTGAGGGGGAGATGTCCGGCAGGACAGAGGGGGGTGGGACGGAGTGCAACTTTCGCCTTTCTGTCAGCGATCAATCCGTCCACTTCACCTTGGTCAGGTCATTGGCCTGGATCGGGGCATTTTCCCACAGGCCCTGCAGTTTGGCGTCCCAGACGCCGACCTTCGGCAGTTCGTAGAGGAAGCCGACCACGGCGTCATCGGCCAGGACCTTCTGCGCCTCGCCGAGCAGCGTCATGCGCTTGGCCTCGTCGGAGGTAAGGTTCAGCTCGTCGATGATCTTGTCGAAGGCCGGGTTGTCGTAGTTGAAGTAATAGTCCTTGCGCGAATAGATATCGATGTCGTTAGGCTCGGTGTGGGAAACGATGGTCAGGTCGTAATCCTTCTTGGTGAAGACCTGGTCCAGCCACTGCGCCCATTCGACCGGTATGATCTCGAGATCGATGCCGATTTCGCGAAGCTCGGAGGCGATGATCTCGCCACCAAGCCGCGCATAGGAGGGCGGCGGCAGCTTCAGCGTCGCCTTGAAGCCATTCTCCAGGCCGGCTTCCTTCAGCAACTCCTTGGCTTTCTCCACATTGTGCGGGTAGAGGCCGGTGAGGTCGACATAGGCCTTGCTGGCGGGCGACATGTGCGAGCCGATCGGCACGCCGAGGCCGGCCGAGGCGCCGTCGATGATCGCCTTGCGATCGAGCGCAAAGGAAATCGCCTGCCTGACCTGCAGCTTGTCGAAGGGCGGCTTCTTGTTGTTGATCGACAGGATGGTTTCACCCTCGGTCGAGCCGATCACCACCTTGAAGCGCGGGTCGTCCTTGACCTGGGCGACGCTGTCGGGGTCGAAGAACGGAAAGGCCTGAACGTCGCCGGAAAGCAGCGCCGGAACGGCGGCGGCGGCATCCGGAATGATGCGGAACTCGGCCTTGTCGAGGAACACCGGGGCGCCCCAGTAATTGTCCGACTTGACCAGCGTGATCGACGAGCCCTTGGCCCAGTTCTGGAATTTGAACGGGCCGGTGCCGATCGGTTTTTCCTTGTTGGTGTCGGCTGTCTCAGGCGCGACGATAACCGCGTCGCCCCAGCCCATATTGTAGAGGAACGAGCCTTGCGGGTTCTTCAGCGTGACATTCACCGTCGCGGGATCGACGACCTCGACCTTGTCGATGGCGGCGAACAGGCTCTTTTGCGCGTTGACGGAATTGTCGGCGCGGGCACGATCGAGCGAGAATTTCACGTCGTCGGCGTTGAAGTCGCTGCCGTCATGGAATTTCACGCCTGTATGCAGCTTGAAAGTGTAGACCTTGCCGTCGTCGGAAATGCTCCAGCTTTCGGCGAGATCGGGCAGCACCTCGCCGTTCGGGCCGATGCGGGTCAGGCCCTCGAAGACATTGGCATAGAGCACCTCGTCGATCGCCGCCGCGGCGCCCGCGGTCGGATCGAGATGCGGGGGTTCGAGCGTAATGCCGATGACCAGGTCGGTGCGCGCGGCCATCGCCGAGGTTCCGGCGGCCAACGCCAGCGCCGCAGCGGCCAGAATGGTTTTCCACAATTTCATCGTGCAACTCCCCATATGCTAAAACACGTGCTCAAACCCGGGCGGATAGAAGCGTGAATTCGCCGCCGAGTAAATTGCGTTTCGTACCGTCCGCCGTCGCCGGGAGGAATGTTTTTTCGCCCATGGCCGGCTCATAGCGGGCCGGCGTCCCTCAGCAGAACGTCGAGGCCGATGGCCATCACCTTTGCCGAGTCCAGCATGTCGGCAATGCCGACCCATTCATCGGGCCGGTGGGCGAGATCGAGGATGCCCGGGCCATAGGCGATGCAGTCATAGATGTGGCCGATACGGGCGATGTGCTTCTGGTCGTAGGTGCCGGGCGAAATCACGTAATCCGGCTCGCGGTCGAATATCTCCATGATGCCTTTCGCGACCGCCTTCACCACCGGTGCGTCGCGCTCGGTCATCAGCGGCAGCACCTCCATCAGATCGCGGATCTCGTAATCGAACTTTTTGCGCTCGCGCTTCAGCCGTTCCAGGATATCGGTCACCTCGCTCTTGACCGTAGCGAGATCCTCTTCGAGCAGAAAGCGGCGGTCGATGGTCAGCCGGCAGGAATCGGGCACGTTGGGCGAGGGCAGGCCGGGCCGGAAATCCTCCGTCTGGCCGCCATGGATCGAGTTGATGTTCATGGTCGAGCGCTTTGCGCCTTCGGGCACGACCGGCATGCGCGTCATCTTGCGGTCGAGCGCCGGAAACAGCTCATCCTCGAAGGCCCGCAGCACGGCGCCCATATGGCGCACTGCGTTGTCGCCGAGGAACGGCATCGAGCCGTGCGCGATCTCGCCCTTGGTCTCGATCTCCGCCCACCAGACGCCGCGATGGCCAAGGCAGATGCGATCCTTGTTGAGCGGCTCGGGAATGATGACGTGGTCGACCTTCGGCCTGGAGAAATAGCCGAGCTTGGCCAGATGCGCGACGCCGCCAAAGCCGCCGGACTCCTCGTCGACCGTGCCTGAAATCTCGATGGCGCCGGGAAAATCGGGAAAGACCTCCATGAAGGCTTCAGCGGCGATGATCGAGGCGGCAAGCCCGCCTTTCATGTCGCATGCGCCGCGGCCATAGACCTTGCCATCCCTGACGATGCCGGCGAACGGATCGAGGCTCCAGCCGTCGCCGGGCTCGACGACGTCGATGTGCGAATTGAAGTGCACGCAAGCACCCGGCGCCCGGCCATCGAAACGGGCGACGACGTTGACGCGCGGGTAACGGTCAGTGTCGCCGGGCGTGCCTTCGGCACGGATGAATTCGATCTCAAAACCACGCTTCTTCAGCCGCGCGCCGATATATTCGGCACATGGCCGATAGGCTTCGCCGGGCGGATTGATGGTCGGAAAGCGGATCAGATCCGCAGTCAGTGCAACCAGATCATCGGCCCGGTCATCGATAGCCTTGAGGAGCCGTTCGTTCGGTTCGTTCATTCGGCGAATTGAGCAGCGGATGAGGGGGTTTTGCAAGCCCGATGGCGAATTGCGAGGCGATTGCGTGTCGTTACGGCAACTATTGCGGGAAATCGTTCAAATTCGCTGCTTTGGATTGGTGAAATCGTCAGGGAGTAGGTGTTAGCTCGCTGGCTTGCCATCAAAACGCTGGAGAACAGCGTGAGGGCAGGCAGGCAAGGGGCATCAAAGGGGTTTGATTGCATGAAAAACACTGTTCTCATGGCAGCGGCATTGATGGCGATGCTGTTCGGTTCGTCGTTCGATAGCCGGGCGGCCAGCCTGGTCGCGAACATCGACATATCCTCACAGACGATGACAGTAAGATACGGGCTTTCGTATTACCGGTGGAGCGTTTCCACCGCCCGCAAAGGCTACATCACGCCGCGCGGCAGCTATCGCCCACAGCGGACGGCCCGGATGTGGTATTCGCGCAAATACGACATGTCGCCGATGCCCTATTCGGTGTTCTTCCGCGGCGGCTATGCTATCCACGGCACCGGCGCGATCCGGCAATTGGGACGCCCGGCATCGCATGGCTGTGTGCGCCTCCACCCCAGCAACGCCGCCGCATTCTATTCGATGGTGCGCAAAGCCGGCTTCGGCAATACGCGGATCCTCGTGACGAATTAGGGCCTGCTCCTCGGCCCGCAATAAAAAACCCGCCGGAGCGGCGGGTTCGTCGGGGCCAAATAGCACCATACCGAAATTAGTAGCATAGCTGCCGGCACAAAGCAAGAACAAAATAGCGCCTGTGCCCAAAAGATCGTTCCGCTCAGGCGGCTTTGTCGCGCACTGTCGCCGGCCGACGCTTTTTGCGACCGCTGATCTCCCAGCGCTTGTGGAACCACATCCACTGGCCGGGGTCTTCTCGCACCCAGCGCTCGACCACGTCGTTGAGAAGCTGGGTGGTGGCGCGGACGTCGACACTGCCGCCGGCGGTGCGCGGCAAGGTGAGCTTGTCCTCGATCTCGAGCCGGAAACGGTTGTTGGGCAGGCGCACGCAGCGCGCCGGGTAGACATCGCAATCGTAGTGCCGCGCCAGGGTGCCGAGAACCCGGTTGCTCTCGCAGGGGCGGCCGAAGAATGTCGTCTCGAGCCCGCCCGTGAATTTCTGGTCGACCAGCACGCCGATATTGCCGCCTTTCTCGAGGATGGCCGCAAGTGCGAACGAGGCACCGGTCGAAGACGGCAGCAGCGATCCCATGCTCGAGCGGCGGGTCGAGAGGATGTAGTCGGCGAGGTAAGGGTTGTTGGGCGGGCGAAAGAGCGCCGTGATGTTCATGCCGAAGGTCGCCGCTGCCACTGGCAGCAGCTCGAAATTCCCGAGATGCCCAGTGAAGACGATATGCGGCTTGTCCTCGCCGGCAATGCGCACGAAATGCTCCACGCCCTTGACCTCGACACGGCCCGGCTTCGTCGCAGTGGGATCGTAGTCGAACAAAGCATCGAGAAAGATGTATTCGGTGGCCAGGCGGGCCATGTTGCCCCACATGTCGGAAGCGATCGCCTCGATCTCGGCATCGCTCTTTTCCGGATAGGCCTTGCGCAGATTGTCGACAGCAACCTGATGGCGCGCTACCCAAGGGCCGATGCGGCGGGCAGCGCGGTCGGCGAAATTGAGCGCCCTGTCGGGCGGCAGCAGGCGCAGCGCGGAGATGATGATCATCGCGACGCGCGCGACCAGCCAGTAGTTGAACTGGCGAAGCCGCCTGCCATAGCGGAATCCCACGTCCCTGCGGATCTTCCTGAAGGCGTTGCCGATCATTTCAGCCGACGCGCAGGATGATCTTGCCGAAGACGTCGCGGCCTTCCATGCGCTTCAGCGCCGCATCGATGCCGTCGAAGCCAACCTCGGTGTCGATCACCGGCGCGACCAGGCCCGCCGCCATCTTCTGCATGGCGTCGGCCATGTTTTCCATGCGGCAGCCGAACGAGCCTAGCAGCTTCAGCTGCTGCTGGAACAACTGCATCAAATTGATCTGCGTCGACACGCCGGAGGTCGAGCCGCAGGTGACCAGCCGACCGCCGCGTTTGAGGCACAGCATCGAGGCGGCAAAGGTGTCGGCGCCGACATGCTCGAACACCACGTCGACGCCCTTCTTCTTGGTCAGCTTGCGCACGACGCCTTCGAAGCGGTCGTCGCGGTAATTGATGACGTGGTCGGAGCCGAGCGCCTTGGCCTTGTCGATCTTGTCGTTTGAGCCGACGGTGGTGATGACCGTGCAGCCCATCTTCTTGGCCAGCTGAATCGCGGCGGAGCCGATGCCGGAGCCGCCGGCATGGACCAGTATCGTCTCGCCGGGCTGCAGCCGGGCATTGTCGAACAGCATGTGCTCGACCGTGCCGAAGGTGACAGGCGCCACCGCCGCGCCGATTTCGCTCACGCCGGGCGGAGCTGGGACCAGAAGGCGCGCCGGCAGGTTGATCTTTTCCTGCGCAAAGCCGTCGAGATGGAAGCCGTGCACGCCCGAAACATGCTCGCAGAGATTGTCGCGGCCTTCGCGGCAGGCGCGGCAAAGACCGCAGGTGCGGGCGCCATAGATCGAGACCAATTGCCCGGGCACAAGGCTGGAAACGCCGGGGCCGACCGCCTCGACCTCGCCGGAAGCCTCGGCGCCGACGACCAGCGGCAGCTTGCGCTTGGCAAAAGCCATGCCGCGCCAGCCCCAGACGTCGATGTGGTTCAGCGCCACGGCCTTGATGCGCAGCGTCACCTCGCCGAGCAAAGGTTGCGGCGGGGGCGGCAGGTCCACCGTTTCAAGGCGGCGGTCCTCGATAAGTTGCAATGCGCGCATGGTGCCTGTCGGTTCAGTCTGGCTGAAAAAGGTCGCTTAGACCGGTTCCCGCGCCATGACAAGGCAGGTGTTCTGGCCGCCGAAGCCGAAGGAGTTCGACAGGACGGTGCCGACCTCGGCGTTGCGCTTGGTGTTCGGCACCACGTCGAGCACGATTGCCGGGTCGGGATTGTCGTAGTTGATGGTCGGCGGAATGACGCTTTCGCGCATCGTCATCAGCGAAAATGCGGCCTCGACGGCACCGGCAGCCGATAGGGTGTGGCCGATCATCGACTTGTTCGACGAGACCGGCATTGACGAGATCCGCTCGCCGAACACCGTCGACAGCGACAAATGCTCCATCTTGTCGTTTTCGGGCGTCGAGGTGCCATGGGCGTTGACATAATCGATCCCGTTCTCACTCAAGCCGGCATCGGCAAGGGCGGCGCGCACCGCCGCGATCGCCGGTGAACCGTCCGGCTTGGAGCGGGTGCGATGGAAGTCGTCGGCCTTTTCGCCGCAGCCGCGCAATATGCCGAGAATGGTGGCGCCGCGGGCAAGTGCTGTCTCCAGCGATTCCAGCACCAGGGCGCCCGAGCCTTCCGCCAGCACGAAGCCGTCACGATCCTTCGAGAAGGGTTTTGAGGCCTTTTCGGGGATGTCGTTATGGGTCGAGAGCGCCGACAGAAGCGAGAAGCGGATCAGCGCCTCGGCGGTCGCCGAGCCGTCGGCGCCGATCGACAGCGCCCTGTCGCATTCGCCGCGGCGGATCGCCTCGACGCCGAGCTGGATCGCCGTGGCGCCCGAAGCGCAGGCTGTCGACAGCGTGATCGGCAGGCCGCGCGTGCCGAAACGGTCGGCAAGCCGGTCGGCAATCGAGCCGAACTGGGTGGTCTCGAAGATGTCGAGTTCCCTGAGGCCGCGTGCCACCCGCAGCAGCCTTTCGGCGCCGGAATCGTGCCTGTCTGAATTATTGGGCTTGTCGGAATTGTAGAGCGAAAAGCGCTCGCTCCAGTCGAGCTCGACCGGCGGCGAAGCGAGGAACAGCGGTCCGCCGAAATCGCCGGCATCGAGGCCTGCCTCCGACATTGCTTCCTGGGCGGCGGTTTCGGCAAGCTCATAGGTGAGGAGACTGGCGCCCTTGGAGCTCGACGGCAGGAAGTCGACCATGCCGGAGATGCGGGTGTTGAGATGATCGACCGGGAAGCGGGTGATCGGATGGATGCCGGATTTGCCCGATGTCAGCGCCGCCCAATTGTCGGCTTTGCCGACACCGAGCGAGGTCACCACGCCGATGCCGGTGACGGCGACGATCGGCCTGCCCATATGGTCGTTCAGATTGGCCATTTGTTGTCCAAAAAACTGTTTCTCTTGGAGCGTCGGATCGCCCGAAAACCGCGCCACACGTTTCGGTCCGAGGCTCTAGGCGGCTTTGATCAGCGCCATGCCCTCGAATTGGTGATAGCCGATGGCCGTTGCAAGGACGGTCTTCGGGACGCCGGCAAACGGTTTTTCGACTGTGGCGTCGAAGACAGGATAGGCGGCCTTGCGGTCGACAGCCAGTGCCGCCAGCGCAACGGCAAAGGGGAACTGCGCTTCCTTCATGTGGCCGGTCAGCGTCGAAAAGCCGCGTGCGGCGATCGCCGGATTGGCGTCGAGCGCCGATTTCTCGGCGGCGGTCGCGGCATGGGCGCCCGAAGCGCCGGAGATCGCCAGCAGTTCGCCGTCCGGCAATACCGCTTGCTTCAGCAGCGCGGCGATCTCACCGTCGAGTTCGCCCCGCCGGCGCCTGGCACGGCCGGACAGGATCGGGCCGAGTTCCGCATAGATCTTCCGGCCACGGCTTTCCGCATGCTCGCGCTGCTCCAGGACGAGAAACGCGCCGCCGGATCCGGTCACCACGCCGCCGCCCTCGGCACCTTGCCTTTGCCAGACCGGCGTCCACGGACCGCGATGCAGGTAGCCGGCCAGTTCATAGCCGAGCAGCATGTCGGAATGTTCGGTCTGGAAAGCGCCGCCGACCAGTATATGCGTCGACTGGCCGGAGCGGATGCGCGCGGCCGCCGTCTCGACAGCGGCAACGCCGGCACCTTCCTCGCCCATGAAGGTGCGCGACGATCCCGTCACCTTGTGGACGATCGAGATGTTGCCGGCGAGCAGGTTGGAGAGCTGTGCCAGAAACAGCGTCGGGCGCAATTCCGTGGTCAGCTTCTCGTTGAGCAGCACGTCGCGGTCATTGCGGCTTTCCGATGCCGCGAGAATGGCCGCGTCGACCGCCTCGTCGCGCTCGCCGCCGCCGGCGGCCACCACCATGTCCATGGTCGCGCAGAGTTCGTCATTGCCCTTGATGCCGGCATCGTCGAGCGCAAGGCCGGCCGCATAGGTGCCGAGCCTCTGCCAGGTCTCCATCTGCCGCTGGTCGCCACGCTTGGCGATCTGCAGGTTCCAGTCGATCTCCGGCAGCGGGTGGACCGTATAGGGCGAGAAGCGCGAGGCCTCCAGAACCGGTTCAAGGCGCGGCTGGACGAGCTTTTGCCAATGCGCATCCGGACCCTCGCCCAACGACGAGACAAGGCCGATGCCTGATATGACGACGTCGCGGGGGTTCATGGGCGGCTGTTGTGGGTGAGGGCGCGTCAGGCGCTGTGCTTAGATGGCGTTCTTGGCGGCGACGAGCGCGTCGATCTTGGCGCACAGGTTCTTCATGACGAAATAGTCGTCGGTCGAGGCCTTGCCGTCATTGACCTCCTGCGTCCACTTTTCCAACGGCACCTTGATGCCGAATTCCTTGTCGATGGCAAAGACGATGTCGAGGAAGTCGAGGCTGTCTATGCCGAGATCGTCGATGGTGTGGCTTTCGGGCGTGATCGTCTCGATGTCGATCTCGCTGGTGTCGGCGATGATCTTGGCGACTTTGTCGAACGTGGTGGACAAGGGCTTTTCCTTCGATTGCGGGCGGAATCTGTCCGCATGTGTTTTGGGCTGTCTAATCGGTTTTTCCGGGCAGGAAAAGGCCTGATACGCCGGGCGCAGATGGGATTGCTGCCCAGGCAGAGCAAGATGAGATCGGAATCCAACCACGGCTTCTCGTGGCAGTGGCATTTCGGCAACACCTATCTCGCTCGACGCGAGGAGCGACCGGCCCGGTCAGAAGGTAACGCGGCCGAGCACGCGCAATCCGTCGCCTTGCGGCTCGACGACCACGGCTTCGCCTTCGCGCGGCGAGATGCCGGTCAATTCCTTGATGTCTTCGAGATGCGTGACCATGACCAGATTGTCGGAGCCGGAATAGCCGCGGATCTCTGCCAGGATCGCAGCGATCTGAGCGGCCTTCTCCTTTTCGTCGGTCTTCAGCAGGTCAAGCGGTGCGAACGGCTCCGGTTCGCTTTCGAAAGCTATGCGCGCGGTTTCGAGGCAGCGGCAATAGCGGCTGGACAGCACGCGCTCGACCGGTGCCGCGCGGGCGCCAAACAGCGCGCCGATCTTGCGCGCCTGTTGCTTGCCGCGCTCAGAGAGATTGACCTGGGTGGCGCATTTGCCGAGGTCGAAATTGGCCGCATCGGTGGTGCCGGTGACCATGGCATGGCGAAGCAGCACCACATGCCCGCCGTCGCGCAGCAGCGCCCAGCCGGCTTCCGTCGCATGGGCTGTGGCGGAAACGGCAAGCAACAGCAGCGCCAGCACAAATCGAAGCATCAGACATCCTTTTCGGGTGACCGGCAGGCAGGTCCCCGGTGACCGGCATATAGGGACGGCAAAGCCGGCTGAAAGACAAGCCGAGTGCAACCTGCGGCCGAGACGCCTATTTCTTCGCTATCTGCTTCTTCACCAGATCGATCTTGCGGTCGGTCAGCGGGATGGGGAGTGTATAGCCAGCATCGGTAAAGCCCTGCTTGGCGTTCTCGAAGAATTCGATCGCCTTTTGGTATTCGGCATTGCCACCGCCATAGCTGCCGCGGTTCCAGTGGACGTCGCCGAGATTGTTCTGCTCGAAGGCCCATTGCATCGGCTGGCTTTCGCGGGTGAAGACCTTGAGCGTTGCCTCGAAGGCGGCTTCGGCTTCGTCCAGATATTTGCCGGTGCGTTCGAGATTGCCTAGATTGATCAGGCTCATGCCGATGCCGTTCTGCGCGTTCGCCCAGTCGACGGGCGAGGTCTCGAAGGTCAGCACCTCCAGCGCTGCCCGGCGCGCGGCGATCGAAGCGGCCAGTTTGCGGGGATCGGCCTCGCTCATGCTCAGCCATTGCAGCGCCGAGCCTAGACCGGCCTGCGCCAGTGCCCATTGCCGCGGCGTCGTCTCGCGCTTGTATTCGCGAAGTGCATCGCGATAGGCCTCGATCGCCTCCTCGTAATGCACCGGCTTGTCGGTCACGCCGCCGAGCAGTTGCAGCGTGTTGCCGAGATTGTAGTGGGTCATCGCCCAGTCGAGCGGAAACTCCTTCTTGGTGTAGACGCGCCGTGCCGCCCGGTATGCGGCCGCCGATTGCTCAAGCCTGGCAGGATCGCGCGTGCGCTGGCCGAGCGTCTGGTAGATCGAGCCGAGATTGTTCTCCGCCGAAGCCCAATCCGTCGGAAAACGTTGGCGTGTGAATATGGTCAGCGCGTCGCCATAGGCGGCAGCCGCCTCTTCGAGCAGGCCGGTGCCGAGATCGAAACGGGCAGCACTGCTCAGCGCGTTACCCAGATTGAGACGGCTGCTCGCCCAGGAGAGCGGGAAGGTGTCGCGTGTGCGGATTTCGAGCGCGGCGCGGAATGCCGCGGCTGCCTCGTCGATTTTTGCCTTGTCGTTGCGTTGCGTGCCGAGAGACACCAGCGTGTTGCCGAGATTGTTCTGGACCATCGCCCACTGAACGGGCGCCTTTTCGCGCGTGTATTCTTCAAGCGCCAGCCGGTAGGCGGCCTCGGCCTCGGTCAGGCGCTCGCCGTCCGGTTCGCGCTCCGAAAGCGCGTAAAGCGCAAGGCCAAGGTTGCTTTGCGAGGCGGCCCAGTCCAGCGGGACTTTGTCGCGGGGCCGCTTCTCCAGCGTGGCGCGCATCGCCACCACCGCCTCATTCAGGCGTTTCGGGTCGCTCTCGCGTTCGCCGATCTTCAACAGCACATTGGCCAGGTTGTTCTGGGCCGCGGCCCAGTTGATGTCGTCCTTCTCGCGCTCGAACACGGCAAGCGAATCGCGAAAGATTTTCGCTGCCTCTTCCAGCCGGTCGGTTTCGCGCTCGCGCTCGCCGATCGTCTGCAGCACCACCGCCATGTTGTTGCGGGTGATCGCCCAGTCGCGGTTCTGCTCGCCATTGGGGATGAAGTTCAGGATGACGCGGTAGGCGTCGATAGCGTGCTGCAGCGCTTGCCTGTCGCCGGTGGCGTTGCCATGCGCGTTGAGCGCTTCCGCCTCCTGGTTCTTGTAGTTCCAGCGCAGCCTGTCGTCCCATCTCTCGACCAGCGAGAAGGCCTCGCCGTAGTCGTTGGCGGCCGACAGATAGTCGAAGACCAGCGCCGAAGCGTCGGCGCGCCTGGCATAGATCGCCGCGTCGGCAAGACGCTTCTGCCTGACCAGATCCTCTGCCCGATCGACCACGCCGCTGGCCTGCTCGACCCGGCCCACCGCCTGGTCGAGGAAGTTGCGCGCGGTGACGATGGCGCCCTGGCCGATCGCTTTGTCGGCCGAGGCGACGAGGCGGCTGATCTCGGGGTCGTCGGTGCGCAGCGCGTTGCGCTCGGAGATCATCTTCTTCAGGCGCTCGGCCTGCGCATCGAGCAGCTTTTGCAGGTCGGTGGGGTCCTCCGGCATCTTTTCGGTGCCGAGCGCCTTCAGCACGCCATAAAGCGCGTCGAGCGGCACGCCGTCCTGCAGCGAGGCCAGTTCGACCTGTGCCCGCTTGGGGTTCGGCAACTCGGCGATCGTCAGCAGCAATTGCCGCCGCTCGCCGGTGATCAGGTCGTCGTCGCCGGTCGGCTCCTGCGGTGCAACGCCGAAATAGAGCAGCCGGCGCAGGCTTTCATTGACCCATGGCCGCTGCCTTGCCTTGGTGTCGAGATAGACCTCCTCGGTCACCATGCGCATGACCGAGCCGAACTCGGTGCCCTTCATTGCCGCTAGGTGGCGCAGAAGTGCCGCTGCGTAGGGGCTGTTTTCGCCGACGATGCCGTCGAGTGCCGGCCGCCCCGGCTCGGCGGCAAAGCCGATCACCGTTCCCAGATTTTCCGTCGCGGTCGCGTTTGCCAGTGCCCTGGCACCGCGCACCGGCTCCAATCCGCCGGCGCTGATCGGGGAGGCCGAGGCCGTCGGCGCCCGGCGCAGCACCGCATCCGCCGGAAACGGGTTGGTGCGGCAGGCATCGAGCAACATGATCGTTACCGGCACGGTCGTCTTCAATTCGTCCATGACGGCGGAGATCGGCACCAGGGCCTGATCGGCGTCCTTCAATGAAGAAACGTCGGCGTCGACCGGCACCAGATAGTTTTCGCCGCCGGCCTCGATGCCGTGGCCGGAATAGTAGATCAAGGCGACGTCGGCGTCCTCTGCATCCTCGGCGAAACGCTCGAGGTCGCGCTTCAGCTTTGCCGTGTCGCGGTCGGTTACACTGCGCGCGTCGAAGCCGAGGTCGGTCAGCATCTTGGCGATGTCGCGGGCGTCGTTGGCGGGGTTGGGAAGAGCCGCTATGTGCTGGTATTTCGACTGGCCGACGATCAGCGCCACACCCTTGAGGCTCGCCGGCTCCGCGGCATGAGCCGAGGTCACCACGAGGCAAAGCATGGCGCCGACGAAAGCCGTCAGCCACGCCTGCTTGAAGAAGTGCTGATTTCCGACAAGGCCCATTCGCCGCGTGTCCCCCGACAACCCTGTATAGCGCTGGCATCCAACCATGAGCAAATTCGGGCAAGATCCGAGCGGCCGGATTGTTGGCCGGTACATTCGCGAGGGAAGGGCGATTGCGCCGCCGCCGGGGCTCGCCTATCACGGGAAAAATGTCTCCGCTTACCGAAACCGTCCTCTTCGTTTTCAGTCTTGTCGGGCTCGGCTATCTTGCCGGGTTGACCGGTTATTTGAAGCCGGCGAGCGGCGAGGGCGTATCCGAATTCGCCATCAACGTGGCAATGCCGCTTTTGCTGTTCCAGACCATGGTAAAGGCCGATTTCCACGGCGTGGCGCCGTGGTCGCTATGGGGGGCTTATTTCGCGGCGGTCGCGCTTACCTGGGCTGCCGGCCATCTGGTCATTACGCGCATTTTCGGACGAGACGCCCGCGCCGGCGTCGTCGGCGGCGTATCGTCGTCCTACTCCAACGTCGTCCTGCTCGGCGCGCCCTTCATGATCGGCGTGTTCGGGCCGGCCGGGTTCGAAGTGCTGTCACTGCTCGTTTCCATTCACCTGCCGGTGATGATGATGGCCTCGATCATCCTTTTCGAGATGTTCGGCCGCGGCGGCAGCGAGCCTGTGCATCCGCTCCGCGTCGTCAGGAGCTTTCTCAGGAGGGTATTCATCAATCCGCTGATCATCGGCATACTGGCCGGGCTGGCGTGGCGCTTCACCGGTGCGCCGCTGCCGGTGCTTGCGACGCGGCTGAGCGACGCGCTGGCCGGCACGGCCGCCCCGGTGGCGCTGTTCGCCATGGGGCTCAGCCTGCGCCGTTTCGGCATTTCCGGCAATGTAAGGCCGGCGCTGGCGCTGTCGGCGCTGAAACTGTTCCTAATGCCGGCGCTGGTTCTCGGCCTGGTCTGGCTGATCGGCCTGCCGCCATTGACGGCCAAGGTGGCGGTCATGGTTGCGGCGTTGCCGTCCGGCATCAATTCCTATCTCATCGCGGTGCAGTTCAACACCGGCCAGGCGCTGGCGTCGAACCAGATGACCATCGCCACCGCCTGTGCGGTCGTGACCACTGCGTTTTGGCTGACAGTGGTCGTCCATGTTTTTGGATAAGAGCCCGGGTTTTTGGATAAGAACCCGGCTGCATCGCCTCTCGCTTTGGCTGGCCCAAACCCTATATGCCATCTTGTGATTGCTTGCGGGGCTTGCCCTGGGCTAAGAGCAGTGGCTCTAGCGATGCTATCGCGCACGTCCATTCACGAAATCAGCGACCGGCCCGCCAGGTGCCGAACGGAGGCGAGATCATGCTTCAGAAAACCAGCCATTTCATGCGGCAGGCCAATCTCATCAATGGCGAATGGGTGCAGGCCGATTCAGGCCAGACGGTCGACGTCAACAATCCTGCCACCGGCCTCAAGATCGGCACCGTGCCGAAGTCGGGCAAGGCCGAGACCCGCCGCGCCATCGAGGCCGCCGACGCTGCCTTCAAGACATGGCGCAAGACCACCGCGCTCGAACGCTCGAAGCTGTTGCGCAAGCTGCACGACGCGATGATGGACAATCAGGACGTGCTGGCCGAACTACTAACCATCGAGCAGGGCAAGTCGCTGTTCGAATCGAAGGGCGAGATCGGCTCGGCCGCGTCCTACATATTGTGGTTCGCCGAGGAAGGTCGCCGCACCTATGGCGACGTCGTGCCGTCGCCCTGGGCTGACCGCCGTATCCTGGTGACCAAGGAACCGGTCGGCGTCGTCGCCGCCATCACGCCGTGGAATTTCCCATCCTCGATGCTGGCCCGCAAGCTTGGCCCGGCGCTTGCCGCCGGCTGTACCGCCGTGGTCAAGCCGGCGTCGCAGACGCCTTATTCCGGCCTTGCCTGGGGCGCGCTTGCCGAGGAAGTCGGCTTCCCCAAAGGCGTAATCAATATCCTGACCGGCGCTGCCGGTGAGATCGGCGACGAGATCTGTGCCAACCCGCTGGTCAAGAAGATCACCTTCACCGGCTCGACCGAGGTCGGCAAGATCCTGATCCAGAAGTCGTCGGTGACCGTCAAGAAAGTGTCGATGGAGCTCGGTGGCAATGCGCCGTTCATCGTCTTCGACGACGCCGACATCGAGCGGGCCGTCGCCGGCGCCATCACCGCCAAGTACCGCAATTCCGGCCAGACCTGCGTCTGCACCAACCGCTTCCTGGTGCAGGCCGGCATCTACGACCGGTTCGTCGAAAAATTGGCTGTTGCGAGCAACGGACTGAAGGTCGGTTCCGGCCTCGAAGACGGCGTCCAGCAGGGGCCGCTGATCGACGAAAAGGCGGTGGAGAAGGTCGAGGAGCTGATTGCCGACGCTACCGCCAAGGGCGGCAAGGTCGTCGCCGGCGGCAAGCGCCACGCGCTCGGCGGCTCGTTCTTCCAGCCGACGGTGATCGCCAATGCGACGCCGAAGATGCGCTTCATGAAGGAAGAAATCTTCGGCCCGGTGGCGCCGGTATTCAAGTTCGAGACCGAGGAAGAGGCCGTAGCACTCGCCAACGACACCGAGTTCGGCCTGGCCTGCTATTTCTACACCGGCGATCTCGGCCGCGCCTTCCGGGTCATGGAAGGGCTGAAATACGGCATGGTCGGCGTCAATGAAGGGCTCATCACCACCCCTGAAGCGCCGTTCGGCGGAGTCAAGGAATCGGGCCTCGGCAAGGAAGGCGGCCATCAGGGCATCGAGGATTATCTCGACACCAAATATGTCTGCATCGGCGGACTTGGTCTCTAGAAGCCCGATGCGGTAATACCGAAAACGATCCTGGGCCGCTTCGAAAGGCCAGGCTGGCATCGAGCAACGAACTTGCGAGCATGGCGATGAAGGACGGCGAGGTTTTCGGCACGACGCAGGCGGGCGAGGCCGTCCGCCGCTTCACCATCCGGGGCGGCGGCCTGACCGCCAACATCATCGGGCTGGGTGCGATCATCCAGGATCTGCGTCTGGCCGGGCACGACGCGCCGCTGGTGCTCGGCTATGATCGTTTCGAGCACTATGAGACGGACACCGCCTTCTTCGGCACCGTCGTCGGGCGCTATGCCAACCGTATCCGCGACGGCCGCTTCACGCTTGCTGGGAAACGCTACCAGACCGAGCGCAATTTCCTCGAAAAGCACACGCTGCATGGCGGTTCGCAAGGTTTTTCGCGCCGGGCCTGGGCGGTTTCGCTGCATGGCAGGGATTTTGTCACGCTGACATTGCACGACCCCGACGGCACGATGGGCTTTCCCGGGGCGCTCGACGTGACCTGCACCTACCGGCTCAAGATCCCGGGCACGCTCAGCGTCGAACTGACCGCCACCTGCGAGGAGCCGACGCTCTGCAACCTCACCCAGCATTCCTATTTCAACCTGGATGACGGCGGCGCCGGCGACATTCTCGATCACCGGCTGATGCTGAATGCCGGCGCCTATCTGCCGGTCGACGCGGATCTCATTCCGACAGGCACGGTAAAGCCGGTCGACGGCACGCCCTTCGATTTTCGCCAGGCGCGGCCGCTGCGCATGGAGACCGAGGGCGAGCAGCTCCCTTACGACCAGAATTTCTGCCTCGCCTCGACGCGCGGGCCGCTGAAGCAGGCGTCGTGGGCGCAAGGCGCGAATTCCGGCGTCGAGATGGAGCTCTGGACCACCGAGCCAGGTGTCCAGCTCTATACCGGCCAGTATCTGGCACCGTCCTCGCCTGGACTGGGCGGACGCCAGTACAAGGCCTTTTCGGGCTTCTGCCTGGAGCCGCAAATCTGGCCGGATGCGCCGAACCGGCCGTATTTCCCGCAAGCCACGCTGTGGCCGGGCCAGATCTATCATCACGTGACGGAATACCGGTTCAGGCTGCCTTAGGGCATGACCCCCGGAAACCGGCATGGTTTTGCTGCGCTGACCTCCGGTTCGGAAGGATCATGCAAAATTCAAAGTGTTATAGCGTCCTTTGCGCGTCCAATGACGCGCGGCGCTCTGGAGTCAAAACGCAATCACTCTGAACGACCGACTTCGAACCCTCTCGGACCTTTGACGCCGAGAGCCCTGACGACGCAAGTTGACCCGTTGAAGACGTTCATCCGCACCCGGTCGAAAGTCAGGAACGGCTGACGAGCGGTCATTCACCGCGCGGCCAACGGCGCGTTCTGGCTCCGACGCTTCCATGGGTGTAGGGTTGTGCCATAAAGAGGCGCATATGGCGGTTCCCCCTCTCAATCGGAAGCTGCTGGCGATCCTGGCGG
>NZ_JAMYRB010000014.1:0-144379 GCF_040321165.1 Mesorhizobium sp. M0500 | reverse complement strand
TGTTGTAAACCCCACACACCCAGCCCCGCCCAAGATCGACAAGATCACCGCGTGCCGTCAAAGCGCGGGCATTAGGCCCCCGCCGCGCGCAATTGCGGGGGGGGCGACGTATGCGTTAGGCGGTTCCTCGGCGTCGTCGCTCAGCAGGAACCCGCCGTACCGTCGAGGGCCGGGGGGCCTCACAGGCAGTTTCAATGCGAACAATCAGCAGACTTTTTGATTCCCATGACCAGGCGGCGCGAGCCGTCGAAGCACTTCAGGCGGCAGGGATCGCCCGCCACGAAATCAGTGTCATCGGACCCTACGATGACGAAATCGGCGCCGTCTTGCGCGGTCCAGGCACCGGTGCCGCCCTTGGCGCGGCGGCGGGTTTGTTGGCCGGCCTCGGCGCCTTTGATATCCCCGGCATCGATCCCCTCGGCGCGGGATGGCTGGCATCGGCCTTCGTCGGTGCAGCCTTGGGCTGCGTTGCCGGCAGACTTTTCGACACATTGTCCGGTACCGGCAAGCAGCTAGGCCAGCCGGATGCCGCACAAGGTGTGATCCTGGTGCTGGCGCATGTCGATGAAAGGCAGGCCGACACCGCACAGGCGGTGCTTGGGGCTTCCGTTCAGGCGACGCGGTCTTTGGCCAGGGCGGCATGAAGATTCAGCTCGGGCAAAGCGCTTGACCAGGCCGCGCAGCGGGGCGGCGATCCAAGCGCGAATTCAAAAATCTCTGGCAAGCCGCCGCCAGAAAGTGTTGAACACCGTGCCGATCACATTCGGCGAGCGGTTGCGCTCGGCGAGGCTTGATGATTTGCTGTCGGTTTGCGGAGAACGAATAATGCATGAGCCTGTCGGTCAAGACGAATATGGGTCGACCAGCCCGTTCGATCCGGACGATCTGTCGAGGTTGAACGCAATCGGCCCGAGCGCCGGCAGCAACGATTTCGAAAAATACGCAGTCGCCGTGATCATCGTGTTCGGCGCCCTGATCATCGGTGGCCTGATGGCTGCCGGCTTGAGCTTCGGGCGCCGCAGCACCTTCTTTTTCGCGCTTGGTGGCGCCACCGCGGCATGGATATCCGGCAATGCACTTCTGCTCGACCGGCCGCGCATCTACGCCCTGTTCGTCGGCATCGCGGCGCTGATGCTGATAGCGTCGACGATCGCGCTGGTCACCTGAAGCAAGGCGCAATCTTCTTGTTGACCATGATCTTATCCGAAAACCGGTTCCCACTTTTTGGGGTTTAATACCCGATAGCCTTGCCGGCTGCGGCGCGGCTGTCGATGGCGCCATTGTAGCGGGCGCCGCCACCCTTCTCGATTTCCGCCAGGCTCTTGCCGCCGACCAGGATGCCGGCCGCCTGGCCCCAGGTCGTGTCGGCAAGATCGAGGCGGTAGCCCATGCCGGTAAGCAGCTTTTCGGTATCGGGCGACAGGCCGAAGGGTTCGATATAGACCGTGTCAGGCAGCCACTGGTGATGGATGCGCGGTGCGTCGATGGCCTCCTGGATGTTCATGCCGTGATCGACGACGTTGACGATCGCCTCCAGCGTGATGGTGATGATGCGTGAACCGCCGGGGCTGCCGATGACCATGAACGGCTTGCCGTCTTTGGCGAGGATGGTGGGGCTCATCGACGACAGCGGCGTCTTTTTCGGCGCAATCGCATTCGCCTCGCCCTGGACGAGGCCATAGAGATTGGGCACGCCGGGTTTCTGGGTGAAATCGTCCATCTCGTTGTTGAGCAGGATGCCGGTGCCGGCGGCGACAACGCCGGCGCCGAAAGAGCCGTTCAGCGTGTAGGTTACCGCGACGGCATTGCCGTCATTGTCGATGATCGAAAAATGCGTCGTCTCGTTGCTCTCGCCAAAGCCCTTCGGCATCAATTCCTGCGAGACGCCGGCCCGGAACGGATCGATCTTTTCGCGAATTTCCCTGGCGTAATTCTTGTCGAGCAGTTTTGCGACCGGATTGTCGATGAAGCCGGGATCGCCGAGCGCCGAATTGCGGTCGACATAGGCGTGGCGCATCGCCTCGACCATGACGTGAACCGTCTCGGCCGAACCGGCGCCGAGATAGGACAACGGATAGAACTCAAGCACGTTGAGGATCTCGCAGATGATGACGCCGCCGGAGCTCGGCGGCGGCGAGGAAATGATCTCGTAGCCGCGGTAATTGCAGGTCGCCGGCTTGAGCTCGCGCACCGCATAGTTTTCGAAATCAGCCCTGGCCAGAATGCCGCCCTTCTCGCCACTCGCCTTGACGATGGCGTCGGCGGTCGCGCCTTTGTAGAAGGCATCCGCCCCGCGTTCGGAAATGGCGGCAAGCGAAGCCGCGAGATCGGGCTGAACAAGGCGCTCGCCGACAGCATAAGGCTTGCCGTCCGGCTTGAGGAAAATGGCCGCCGCCGCTGGGTCCCTGGCCAACCGCTCCGCGCCGCCCTGGAGCGAGGCCGCATCGCCCTGCTCCAGCACGAAGCCTTCTTTGGCAAAGCGGATGGCCGGCGCCAGCAAGTCCTGCCGCGACAGCGTGCCGTATTTCTCCCGCGCCATTTCGAAACCAGCGACCGAGCCCGGCACGCCGACCGCCAGATAGCCGTCGAGACTGGCGCCTTTTACCGGCTTGCCGTCCTTGTCGAGATACATGGTTTTGGTCGCGGCCAGCGGCGCGCGCTCGCGAAAATCGAGGAAGGTCGAGCGGCCGTCCTTGAAGCGGATGGTCATGAAGCCGCCACCGCCGATATTGCCGGCGGTCGGATAGACCACGGCCAGCGCATAGCCGACGGCGACGGCGGCATCGACCGCGTTGCCGCCCTGCTTCAGCACCTCGACGCCGACCTCAGACGCAAGGTGCTGGGCGGTCACCACCATGCCGTGCTCGCCCTTCGCCGGCTGCGGCGAGGCGGCATAGGCGAGGAAGGGTACGAAGGTCAGGGTGAGGGAAAGGCTTACGGCGATTAGGGTTCGGCGGGTGTTGTGCATGGCCGTACTCCGAGGCGTGGGGTAGGCCTAGGAAACGCGCTTGGAGCGGTTGAGTCTACTGCGAAGATCGAAAGAATCGGGAGGGTTCGCACGCCTGTGCCGGTTCGCCTCGCAACCGCCGTTGCAATCTTCGGCGACTGCAACGGCATGGATCCTAGGGTCTCCGCTACGTCGCTTCGCTCCTGCTCCGCCCTAGGATGACGAAGGGAGGGAGGGATCGGCTAATCCCGAAAGTTTGCGATTTGCCAGCAGCCGCCAGCCTGCAACGTTTGCCATTGCCATCAGCCGCCAATCCCCAACATCTGCGATTAGCTGTAGGCCCTCACGCCTTCGTCATCCTAGGGCGGAGCAGGAGCGAAGCGACGTCGCGGAGACCCTAGGATCCATGCCGTTACTTCTGAGCGCCGCAGCGTTGGAAACAAGGCCACGCTTCATCGCGGCTCCCAGAATTTTCACGTTACAGCAATTTTGTTCTTGCTTTGTGCCGGAAGCTATGCTACTAATTTGAGTGTGGTGCTAATTGGCTCCAACGACCCGCCCTTCGTGGCGGGTTTTTCATTTTCACCCCCAACATCAAACAATCCCGCCGCCGACGCTCGCCACCGCCGGCCGTTCGGCTGCGACCTTCGCTCGGTAGCCGGCGGCGCGGTAGGCGGCGACCGGATCGATGGCGCCGCCGGTCTTCAGCCGCGCCGTGGCAAGGATCGGCTCGACGTCGGTGCGATAGGCTGTCTTCAGCGTCTGCGTCGCCATCAGCGCGTCATTGGCGTCCTGGAAGCCTTCGAGCGCCTTGCGGTCGACCAGCAGCGCCTGGGCATAGGCGCGCTGCACCTCGACCGCAGACAACATCAGGCTTTCTATCGGATCGGTGACGTTATGGCTCTGGTCGAGCATGTGGGCCGGATCGAAACCTTCGGCACCGGCAAGCTCGGCATCGACCAGTTCATTGAAGACGAGGAACAGCCGGTAGGGATCGATCGAGCCGGCGTCGAGATCGTCGTCGCCATATTTCGAATCGTTGAAATGGAAGCCGCCAAGTTTCTTGAACTGGATCAGTCGCGACACGATCATCTCGATGTTGACGTTGGGGGCGTGATGGCCAAGGTCGACCAGACAGAACGCCTTGTCGCCAAGCTCTTTGGCGATGATGTAATTGGTGCCCCAATCCTGCACGACGGTCGAATAGAAGGCCGGCTCGTACATCTTGTGCTCGGTGAACAGTTTCCAGCCGTCCGGCAGTCCGGCATAGATCTCCTTCATCGCGTCGAGATAGCGCTCGAATGCCTTGGCGAAATTGACCTGGCCGGGAAAGTTCGAGCCGTCGCCGATCCACACCGTCAGCGCCTTGGAGCCCAGCGTCCTGCCGATCTCGATGCATTCGAGATTGTGCTCGACCGCCTGCCGGCGTGTTGCTGCATCGGCATGCGACAGCGAGCCGAATTTATAGGAAAGTTTTTGGTCCCTGGCGTCGGAGAAGGTGTTGGAGTTGATGGCGTCGAAGCCGAGGCCGAAGCGGGATGCCGCCTGCTTCAGCCGGTTCGGATCGGCCTTGTCCCAGGGAATATGCAGCGAGACGGTCGGCGTCGCCTGCGTCAATTGCCGGATGACGGCGCAGTCCTCGATCTTGTCGAAAATGTCACGCGGCTCTCCGGCGCCGGGAAAGCGGGCAAAGCGGGTGCCGCCGGTGCCGACGCCCCAGGACGGGATGGCGACGGCGAATTTCTCGACCTTGTCGCGGATGGCGTCGATGGCGATGCCGCGGCGGTCGAGGCGCTCGCCGAGAGACTCGTAATCGCGCTTGAGATTGGCGTTGCGCGCGGCATTGTCTTTCTCGACAACATCGGCGGAGATGATGGTTTCGGACACTAAAGTTTCCTCCCAAATGCGTTCGGTTGGCGCTGCCCCTCATCCGCCTGCCGGCACCTTCTCCCCGTATAGTGACGGGGAGAAGGGTAAAGCTCCGGCGTCGGCGCCAACCGTCAAACGACTGCTTATCGCGTAAAACTCTGTGCGTTGCCGGCGTCGACGTTGATGATGTTGCCGGTCGATTTGGCCGACATATCGGAGGCGAAGAAATAGATCGCCTCGGCGATGTCTTCGGGGAACACCGACCGCTTCAGCATCGAACGCGAGCGGTAGTGCTCCTCGAGATCGTCGGTCGACATCTTGTAGGCGGCGGCGCGCTGTTCCTTCCATTCGCCGGTCCAGATCTTCGAGCCGCGCAGCACAGCGTCGGGGTTGACGACATTGACCCTGATCTGCGCTTCCGCGCCTTCCAGCGCCAGGCAGCGTGCCAGATGGATTTCGGCGGCCTTGGCAGTGCAATAGGCGGCGGCGTTTGGCGATGCGGCAAGCCCATTCTTGGAGGCGACGAAGACGACGTTGCCGCCGATCTTCTGCGCCCGAAACAGCCGGAACGCCTCCCGCGAAACCAGGAAATAGCCGGTCGACAGGATGTCCATGTTCTTGTTCCACAGCGTCAGCGTGGTGTCCTCGATCGGCGCCGAGGAGGCCAGGCCGGCATTGGAGACCAGAATATCGATGCCGCCGAATTCGACCGCCGTTTCGGCAAAGCCGGAGATCACCTGATCCTCGGACGTGACGTTGATGACTACGGGCCGCACGAAATCCTTGCCATAGGCCTTGGCAAGCTCGTCATTGGCGCTGGCAAGGGCTGCTTCGTCGATATCGGCCAGCACGACGCACGCGCCCTCGCGCAGCAGCCGGCTGGCGGTGGCCCGGCCGATGCCGCCGGCGCCGCCGGTGACCAGCGCAATCTGGCCGGCAAGAGCCTTTGGTTTCGGCAGGCGCTGCAGCTTTGCCTCTTCGAGCAGCCAGTATTCGATGTCGAAGGCTTCCTGGTCGGGCAGGCCAACATAGGTCGAGACCGTCGAGGCACCGCGCATGACGTTGATGGCGTTGACGTAGAATTCGCCCGATATGCGCGCCGTCGCCTTGTCGCCGGCGAAGGTGAACATGCCAACGCCGGGCATCAGATAGACGACGGCGTTCGGATCGCGCACCGGTGGCGAATCCGCGTGCTTGCAGCGGTCATAATAGGCCTGATAGCCGACGCGATACTCCGCCACATCATCGGCAAGACGGGCAATGACGGCATCGACGTCGGGATTTTGGGGGTCGAACTCGATGACCAGCGGCCGGATCTTGGTGCGCAGGAAGTGGTCCGGGCAGGACGTGCCGAGTGCCGCCAGCGGCCGCAAATCCCGGGAATTGACGAATTCGAGCACGGCAGGGGAATCGTCGAAATGGCCGAGCTTGTGGCTGTTCTCCGAGATCAGGCCACGGATCCTCGGCATCAGTTTTGCGGCCACGGCGCGACGCGCAGGCGCATCGAGGGATTTGACGACTTCGCCGCCGAAAATCGGCTTGCCATGGCTCTTGCGCTCGAACCAGTCGATCGCCTGGTTGATCACCGAGATCGTCGTCTCGTAGCATTCCTTCGGCGTGTCGCCCCAGCTGAACAGGCCATGACTGGCCAGTACGACACCCTTGGCTTCGGGGTTTTCGCGGCAGAATTTCTCCAGCCACAGGCCGAGCTCGAAGCCCGGACGTTTCCATGGCAGCCAGCCGATCGTGTTGCCGAAGATCTCTTTGGTCAGCGCCTGCGAATCCTTGGCGGCGGCAATGGCGATGATGGCATCGGGATGCATATGGTCGACATAAGGCTTCGGCACGAAGGCATGCAGCGGCGTGTCGATGGAAGCTGCGCGCGGGTTGAGGTTGAAGGTGCAATGGGGCAGATAGCCGACCATCTCGTCTTCATGTTCGAGGCCGCGATAGAGACCTTTCAGCGCGCGCAATTTGTCCATGTAGAGCGTGGCGAAGCCGTCGAGCTTGATCGAGGCGCTGTCGCCGCCCGAGCCCTTGACCCACAGCACTTCCACGCTCTCGCCGGTAAGCGGATCCTTTTGCCAGATCTTGGAGGAGGTGTTGCCGCCGCCATAATTGGTGACGCGCTTGTCGGAGCCAAGAACGTTCGAGCGATAGACCAGACGTTCCGGCTCGCTCATTGCCTGGGCTTTGGCCTCATCCCAAAGATTGGCGAGGCGCGTGCCGGAGCGCTTGTCGAGCATAGGTATCCTCCCTTTGGGACACGCAAACGGCGCCGGTCCCTTTTGTGCGAATTTCTACGCAAGCGGCTGTCTTGTCAATCACAAACGATCAACATCAATCATATTGCATTGCACAATGAAATTATATGATCGGAAATGATTGACACTGCGCGCTTTGGGTGCCTAGATGCTCAGGCAGGGAGGAACCATGCACGAGAAAGAGCGCCACAGGATCATTCTGTCCGCCGTCCAGGAAAAGCCTGTGGTGACGGTGCAGGAGATGGTCGACCTGACGGAGTCGTCGGAGGCGACGATCCGGCGCGACATCGCGGCATTGCATGTGCAAAAACGGCTGCGCCGGGTGCGCGGCGGCGCCGAGGCGCTTTCGCCGCCGCAGTTCATCGGCCTTGCCGGCCGGCCCTTTTCCGTCAACGAGACCATCAACGCTTCGCAGAAGCGGGCAATCGCGCGGGAAGCCGTGGATCTGTGCAAGGACGGCGAGCCGATCATCATCAATGGCGGCACCACCACCTTCCAGATGGTGCATTTCCTGACCGGCCGCCGCATGCCGATCTTCACCAATTCCTTCCCGATCGCGGAGCACTTGCTCAGGCACTCCAAGAACACGGTGATGCTGTCGGGCGGCACCATCTACCGCGAGCAGAACATCATCCTGTCGCCGTTCGACAATGACGTGACGCGCAATTTCTACGCGCGCCGCATGTTCATGGGTGCGCAAGGGCTGGGGCCGCTCGGTCTTATGGAAGGCGACCCGCTGCTGATCCAGGCCGAGCAGAAACTGATCGACCAGGCAGACGAATTGGTGGTGCTGGTCGATTCCTCGAAGTTCCGCAAACGCTCGAGCCTGATCCTGTGCGGCCTGTCGCGCATCGCCACGGTGATCACCGACGACGCCATCGAGGATCGCGAAGCCAAGATGCTGGAGACCGCCGGCGTGACGCTGATCATCGCCCGCACAACGGCAACCAACAAGGAAGAATCTTCGCTGCAGGCCTGAGAACCACTCACGCCCGCAGCGGCGATGGAATGCAACGCTCAAGGGAGGATATTCGATGAGCTTTCTGAAGAAATTGATGGTTACGGCGGCGTTCTCCGCCGCCATGTTCGTGAATGCCGCCTACGCCGAAAACGTCAAGATCGCGCTGGTGGTGAAGTCGCTCGGCAACGGCTTCTTCGACGCCGCCAACAAGGGCGCCGAAGAGGCGGCCAAGGAGCTCGGCGATGTCGACATCATCTACACCGGCCCGACCAAGGCGACCGCCGAAGCGCAGATCGAAGTGGTCAATTCGCTGATCGCCCAGAAGGTCAATGCCATCGCCATTTCGGCGAACGACGCCGACGCGCTGGTGCCAGTGCTGAAGAAGGCGATGCAGCGCGGCATTACCGTCATCTCGTGGGATTCAGGCGTCGCGCCGGAAGGACGCCAGCTTCACCTCAACCCCTCCGATACCAACCTGATCGGTGAGACCATCATCAAGCTGGCCGCCGACTACCTGCCGGAAGGCGGCGATGTCGCCATCCTGTCGGCTTCTTCGACCGCGACCAACCAGAATGCCTGGATCGACGCGGCCAAGAAGGTGCTGCCGGAGAAGTTCCCCAAGATCAAGCTCGTCGCCACCGTCTATGGCGACGACGACTCGGCCAAGAGCACGGACGAAGCCAAGGGCCTGCTGAAGTCCTATCCGAACCTCAAGGCGATCATCGCACCGACCACGGTCGGCGTCGTTGCCGCCGCGCAGGTGGTGACCGATGAAGGCCTGATCGGCAAGGTCAACGTCACCGGCCTGGCGCTGCCGTCGGAGTTCAAGAAGTTCATCGACAATGGCGCCAGCCAGGCGGTTGCGCTGTGGAACCCGATCGATCTCGGCTACTCCGCCGTCTACCTCGCCCACGATCTGGCGGTGAAGAAGGAAGAGGCCAAGCCCGGTGCTACGCTGTCGATCGGCCGCGTCGGCAAGGTCACACTCGACGACACCAACTCGGCTGCGATGGCTCCGCCCTTCCAGTTCGACAAGTCGAACATCGAAAAGTTCTCCAAGATCTATTGATCCTGGAACCTTCGAAACGGTGCGGCGGGGCTCAGGTTCCGCCGCGCTTTCAAACGAACCTTGCTACAGGGCTTGATACGATTATGGACACGACAGCCCAGCACGAAGTGGCAAATGAAGCGCCTTTGTCATCCGGACCGCGCCTGACGCTGTCCGGCATCTCGAAAAGCTTTCCCGGCGTGCGGGCGCTGCACAATGTCGGCCTGTCGCTCTATCCCGGCCTCGTAACCGCGCTGATCGGCGAAAACGGTGCCGGCAAGTCGACGCTGGTCAAGATCATGACCGGCATCTACCAGCCGGATGCTGGCACGATCAGCATCGACGGCCAGCCGGTCACATTGCCCAGCGCCCACGCCGCGTTCGGGCATGGCATCACCGCCATCCACCAGGAAACCGTGCTGTTCGACGACCTGACGGTGACCGAAAACATCTTCCTCGGCCATGCGCCGCGCACGCGTTTCAAAACCATCGACTGGCGCACCATGCGCAAGAATGCCCGCGAGGTGCTCGACACGATGGGCGCCGGCCATATCGACGCCGACGCCAGGCTGAAGGATCTCGGCATTGCCAACAAGCACCTAGTCGCGGTTGCCCGCGCCATGTCCATCGACGCGCGGATCGTCATCATGGACGAGCCGACGGCAGCGCTTTCGATGAAGGAGATCGAAGAGCTTTTCCTGCTGATCGAATTCCTCAAGAGCGACGGCAAGGCGATCCTGTTCATCAGCCACAAATTCGATGAGATCTACCGCATCGCCGACCGCTATACCGTGTTCCGCGACGGCGAGATGGTCGGCGAAGGCCTGATCAAGGACGCCGGCCAGAGCCAGATCGTGCGCATGATGGTCGGCCGCTCGGTCGATCACATCTTTCCGCAGCGCAAGGCCGAGATCGGCGCGCCGGTGCTGGCCGTCTCCGGCCTGTCGCACCCGACCGAGTTCGACGACATAGGCTTCGAGCTGCACAGGGGCGAAATCCTCGGCTTCTACGGCCTTGTCGGCGCCGGGCGCAGCGAGGTGATGCAGGCGATATCAGGCATCACCCGCACCAGCGGCGGCACGATCACGCTGGAGGGTAAGGCAATCGCGCCGAAATCGGCGGCGGATTCGATCGACGCCGGCATCGTCTATGTGCCGGAGGAGCGCGGCAAGCAAGGCGTGGTGATCGGCCTGCCGATCTTCCAGAATGTCTCGCTGCCCTCGCTCAAACGGACATCCAAATCCGGCATATTGCGGCTGGCCGAAGAGTTCGCGCTGGCCCGCTCCTACACCGAGCGGCTCGATCTGCGCGCCTCCTCGCTCAGCCAGGACGTCGGCACGCTGTCGGGCGGCAACCAGCAGAAGATCGTCATCGCCAAATGGCTGGCGACCGCGCCCAAGGTGATCATCCTGGACGAGCCGACCAAGGGCATCGACATCGGCTCGAAGGCCGCCGTGCACGGCTTCATGGCCGAGCTCGTCGCGCAAGGCCTGTCGGTGATCATGGTGTCGTCCGAATTGCCGGAAATCCTCGGCATGTCGGACCGCGTCGTCGTTATGCGCGAGGGCCGCATTGCCGCGGTCTACGACAATAAAGGGCTCGACGCCGAAACCTTGGTCAGGACGGCAGCGGGGATCGCGGCATGAAGGCTCTTCTCAAATACCGCGAGGTCTGGCTGCTGGCGGCAATCGTCGTGCTGATCGGGCTGATCTCCACGCGATTTCCAGGTTTTGCCGATCCGGCCAACCTGCGCCAGGTGTTCAACGACACGTCGATCCTGATGATCCTGGCGCTCGGCCAGATGGTCGTCATCCTGACCCGCTCGATCGACCTGTCGATGGCTTCAAATCTCTGCTTCACCGGCATGGTGGTGGCAATGCTGAACGCCGCGCATCCGGCGATCCCGATCCCGCTGCTGATCGTCATCGCACTTCTGGTCGGCCTGGTGCTCGGCGCCATCAACGGCCTGCTGGTATGGCGGCTGAACATTCCCTCGATCGTGGTAACGCTCGGCACCCTCACCATCTACCGCGGCGCCACGTTCGTCATTTCAGGCGGCGCCTGGGTCAACGCCGACCAGATGAGCGCTGATTTCATCGGGTTGCAGCGCGCGGCTTTCCTCGGCATTCCGGTACTGTCGTGGATCGCCGTGCTGGTTATTGCGCTGTTCTTCCTCGTGATGACGCGCACCGCGCTCGGCCGCTCGATCTATGCCATCGGCGTCAACCCGACCGCATCGGTCTATGCCGGCATCGATGTCGGCCGGACGAAATTCACCGTCTTCTGCATTTCGGGGATGATCGGCGGCCTCTGCGGCTATCTCTGGATTTCGCGCTACGTCATCGCCTCGGTCGAGGTCGCGAATGGCTATGAGCTCAATATCATCGCCGCCTGCGTCATCGGCGGCATTTCGATTGCCGGCGGCATCGGTTCGGTCGGCGGCGCGGTGCTCGGCGCGCTGTTCCTCGGCATCATCTCCAACGCGCTGCCGGTGATCAACATCTCACCCTTCTGGCAGATGGCGATTTCAGGCAGCGCCATCATCCTGGCCGTGGTGCTCAACGCGCGCGGCGAACGCCGGCAAGGCCGCATCATCCTCAAGAAGGCGGAAGCGGCATGACCGACACCCCTGCCCCACGCCATATTCCCGACCGGCTCGACAAGCCGCTGACGTCGGCGATCTTCTCATGGGAGGCGCTGCTGGTCGTCGTTGCGGTTGCCATCTTTGCCGTCAACAGCTTTGCCTCGCCCTACTTCCTCGACGCGTGGTCGTTGTCGGACCTAACCTTCAACTTCACGGAAAAGGCGCTGATCGCGCTGGCCATGGCGCTGCTGATCATCTCCGGTGAAATCGACCTGTCGGTGGCCGCCATCATCGCGCTGGCGTCAACAATGATGGGCATGGCGGTGCAGGCCGGCGCCGGCATGCCTGAACTGGTGGCAATCGGCCTCGTCGTCGGGCTCGGCTGCGGCGCCTTCAACGGACTGCTCGTCACCAGGCTCGGCTTGCCGTCGATCGTCGTCACCATCGGTACGATGAGCCTGTTTCGCGGCATCGCCTTCATCATCCTCGGCGACCAGGCCTACAAGGGCTATCCCGCGAGCTTCGCCTTCTTCGGCCAGGGCTATGTCTGGTGGGTGGTGTCGTTCGAACTGACGCTTTTCCTGATCGCGGCAGTCGTCTACTGGTTCCTTCTGCACCGGACGAGCTTCGGCCGCCGGGTCTTTGCCATCGGTAACAACCCGGTCGCGGCGCAGTTTTCCGGCGTACGCGTCGGCCGTATCAAATTCATCCTGTTTTGCCTGACCGGCCTGATGGCGGGCATCGCCTCGGTGCTGATCACATCGCGGCTCGGCTCGACCCGGCCGTCCATCGCACAGGGCTACGAGCTGGAAGTCATCACCATGGTGGTGCTCGGCGGCGTCAGCATCCTGGGCGGCGCCGGCAGCATTCTGGGTGTGGTGCTGGCCGCCTTCATCATGGGACTGGTGACCTTCGGCCTCGGCCTGCTCAACGTGCCGGGGATCGTAATGTCGATCTTCATCGGCCTGCTGCTGATCATCGTCATCGCGCTGCCGATCCTGTGGCGGCGCGTGCGGCGGGAGCGCTTTGCCTGATGCCGGAGAAATACGCGTTCAAGATGAAGCTCAATCCGGGCATGAAGGCCGAATACAAGAGGCGCCACGACGACATCTGGCCGTCGCTGGTCGCGCTGCTCAAGCAGGCCGGTATCTCCGATTACTCGATCCATCTCGACGAAGAGACCAACATCTTGTTCGGCGTGCTGTGGCGCCGTGACGACCATGGCATGGACGAATTGCCGAAGCATCCGGTGATGCAGCGTTGGTGGGCCGAGATGGCGGACATCATGGAGACCAAGCCGAACAACGAGCCGGTGGCGGTGCGGCTGGAAACAATGTTCCATATGGAATGACCCGCCACGTCGCCGTCATCGATATCGGCAAGACCAACGCCAAGGTGGCGCTGGTCGATCTTGCCGCAGCAAGCGAAGTCGCGCTGCGCAGGATGGTGAACGAGCCGCTTCGGCAAGGCCCATACCCGCACCATGACGTCGAGCGGTTATGGGCGTTTATCCTTGGCAGCCTGACCGAGATCGATCGCGAGCAGCGCATCGATGCGATATCGATCACCACCCATGGCGCAACGGGCGTGCTGGTCGACGCATCAGGCGAACTGGCGCTGCCGGTGCTCGACTACGAATTCGACGGGCCGGATGCCCTTGCCGGGGACTATGACACGATCCGTCCGGCGTTCTCCGAGACCGGCACGCCGCGCCTGCCGGCCGGCCTCAATCTCGGCGCGCAGCTGTTCTGGCAGCAGAAGCGCTTTCCGGCGGATTTCGCCAGAACCGCCGCGATCCTGATGTATCCGCAATACTGGGCCTTGCGCCTGACCGGCGTCGCCGCCAGCGAGGCGACTTCGCTCGGCTGCCACACCGATCTGTGGAACCCGTGGAAAGCGGATTTTTCGTCGCTGGTCGACCGGCTGCAATGGCGCCGGCTAATGGCGCCGGTACGGCCGGCGAAGGACCGCCTCGGGCCGATCCTGCCCGCGCTTGCGACACGGACCGGGCTCGACCCGCAAACGCCGGTGTTTTGCGGCCTGCACGATTCCAACGCCTCGCTGCTGCCGCATCTCCTGTCCGACAGACCGCCTTTCTCCGTGGTCTCGACCGGCACCTGGGTGGTGTCGATGGCAGTCGGAGGCAACAAGATCGCGCTCGACCCGGCACGCGATACGCTGGTCAATGTCAACGCGCTCGGCGATCCCGTGCCGTCGGCGCGCTTCATGGGTGGCCGCGAGTTCTCCCTGCTGACCGAGGGCCAATCGGAGAACTGGACGGAAGACGATGTTGCCACGGTGCTAGCGCGCAAGACGTCCCTATTGCCCTCGACCCAACAGGGTTCGGGGCCGTTTCCGCATCACGCCGCATCATGGCTTAACGCGGACGGTATGAGCGTCGGCCAGCGCTTTGTCGCCATCTCGTTCTACCTGGCGCTGATGACCGCGACCTGCCTCGACCTGATCGGCGCGGACGGTCCCACCATCGTCGAAGGACCCTTCGCCCGCAACCGGCTGTTCACCCGCATGCTGGCTGCGGCGGCGGCGCGCGCCGTCATTGCCTCCGAGGCTGCGACAGGCACCAGCATCGGCGCCGCCTTGCTGGCGTCGGACCAGGGGACACCGCAAGGCAGAGGCGAAAGGACCGAACCGTCGGCCGATCCACTCTGGACAAGTTACGTGCGCTCCTGGCGTTCGGCGGTCGACGAACGAGCCTGACCGCCGAGCTCATGACGCCCTGATGTCTGGAGATGCCTAGTTCCTGTAGACCAGCCCTTGCGGATCGATCTCCGGCTTGCGGCCGGCGACCACGTCAGCAAGGAATTTTCCCGAACCGCAGGCCATGGTCCAGCCGAGATGGCCGTGGCCGGTGTCGAGGTAGAGATTGTCGTACCGCGCCCGGCCGATGACCGGCACGGAGTTCGGCATCATCGGCCGAAGTCCAGCCCAGACCTCGGCCTTGCTCTCGTCGAAAGCGCCGGGGAACAGGTCCTTGCCGGTGTTCAGGATCGAGTTGAAATCGCGTGGCTTGAACCTGCGGTCGAACCCGGTGAACTCCGCCGTCGAGGACATCCGCAGCCGATTTGCCAGCCTGGAATAGCCGATCAGCCGGTCCTCGTCGGCGCCGCCCATGATCGGCCCCTTGCTTTCATCTTCCAGCGGAACAGTCACGGTATAGCCCTTCACGGGATAGACGGGCAGATCGATGCCGTAGCGGCGGCCGAGCAGACCGCTCTCCGGCCCCATGGAAATGACCACCGCGTCACCGGCGACCGGGCCGGCCGAGGTCATCACGGCGCGCACCCGGTCGCCGTCGATGTCGAGGCCTTCGACCGTGGTGCCGTAGAGGAATTGGACGCCGAGTTTCTCGGCGGCATAGGCAGCGAGGCGCTGCGTGAATTGGCTGGAGTCGCCGGTCTGGTCGATCGGCGAATAGACGCCGCCGGCTATCTTGTCCTTGGCGCCGGCAAGGCCGGGCTCGAGCTCGACCAGCCGGTCGCGGCCGACGATCTCGATCGGCAGGCCGTGTTCGCCGAGATAGCGATAATTGTCGGTGCCGGTATCGAAGCTCTGCTGCGAGCGGAAGAAATAGAGAATGCCTTTCTTGCGCTCGTCATAGTGGATGCCGGTTTCGGCGGAGACGGCGTTGATGCAGTCGCGCGAATAGAGCGCCAGACGCAGCTTGACGTCGGTGTTGGCGCGCATGCGCTTATGCGTGCACTGGCGCAGGAAGCGCAGGCTCCAGGCGAAAAAATACGGATCGAAGCGCAGCCGCACCTTGATGCCGAGATCGTGGTTGTAGAGGCCGCGCAGGAACGTCTTCAGCGCGGCTGGCGAGGCCCAGGCGGTGGCGTCTCCGGGCGACACCAGGCCGGCATTCGACTGGCTGGTGCCGCGTGCCGCCGCCGGATGGCGCTCGATCACCGTCACCTCATGGCCGTCGCTGGCCAGATAATAGGCCGCCGCCGTACCGACGACGCCGGCCCCAAGCACCAGGATTTTCATTCCGCCCCCAGCGCGCTGAGCCAACCTTTGCGGAGAGCCCACTTCACCCCAGAGCCGAATTCTTGCTGGTCAGGATGCGCTCCCAGGCAAGCGCATCGGCAACGATCTGGTCGAGGTTGTCGCGCTGTGGGGTCCAGCCGAGCTCGCCGCGCGCCAGCTCCGAATTGGCGACGACCGCGGCGGCGTCGCCGGCGCGGCGATCGCCCATCCGTACCTCGAAATCATGGCCGAAGACGCGGCGGACGCTGTCGATGACCTCGAGCACCGAATAGCCGTGGCTGTAACCACAATTGGCGACCAGGCTCGATCCGCCGGCACGCAGCCGCTGAAGCGCCAGCCGATGCGCCGCCGCCAGGTCGCTGACGTGGATATAGTCGCGCATGCAGGTGCCGTCCGGCGTCGGATAGTCGATGCCGAACACCTGCATGAAGGGGCGCTTGCCGAGCGCCGTCTCGCAAGCGACCTTGATCAGATGCGTGGCACCGGGCGTCGACTGGCCGGTGCGGCCCTTCGGATCGGCGCCGGCGACGTTGAAATAGCGCAGCGCCGTATAGCGCAACCCATGGGCAATTGCCGCGTCGCGCAGCATCCATTCGCTCATCAGCTTGGACAGGCCATAGGGCGATTCCGGCGCAAGCCGGGCATCCTCGCGCACCGGCTCCAGGCCGGCGCCGCCATAGACGGCGGCGGTCGAGGAAAAGATGAAATTGGGCACGCCTTCGCGCACCGCGGTCTCGATCAGGGAGCGCGTCTTGCAGGTGTTGTTCTCGTAATAGGCAAGCGGGTCGGCGACCGATTCGGGGACCACGATCGAGCCGGCGAAATGGATGATCGCGTCGACCTTATTGTCGCGAATGATCGAGGCGACCAGTTCCCTGTCGGCGACGTCGCCGACGACGAGCTTTGCTTCCGGGGCCACCGCCCATTCAAAGCCGGTAGAAAGCCGGTCGAGGACGACGACGCTGTCGCCCGTGTCCAGCAATTCCCAGACCATATGGCTACCGATATAGCCGGCCCCGCCTGTCACCAAAACCGTCATCCGCATCCTCGCTATTCATGATTTGTCGGAACTGTCTCAAACGCCGCCTTACTGGAAAACCTGCCGCCAGGCCATGAGAACCTGCGGTAACCGGTCTCATCGGCGCGTGGCATTGTCGTGAAACAAGATTGATCCACATCAAGGGAATAGGCCACGTTCCGTGGTCGTTAGGAACAGGCTCGGGGCGTGGCATTTTGACCAAAAAGGCCAGGTGGACGACGAATGGGCCAATGACTATGATCCCGCGCAAAACTGGGAAGGCGACATGAACTATCAGCGGTTTTTCGAGGAAGCGATCGACCAGCTCCATGCGGAGCGTCGCTACCGCGTCTTCGCCGACCTTGAGCGTATCGTCGGGAAATTCCCGCGCGCCATCTGGCGCGCCAATGGCCGCGCCGAGGAAATCACCGTCTGGTGCTCCAACGACTATCTCGGCATGGGCCAGCATCCCGACGTCATTGCCGCGTTCCAGAAGGCGGCAGGCAAGATGGGGTCGGGGGCCGGCGGCACCCGCAACATCTCCGGCACCAGCAACCCGCTGGTCGAGCTCGAACTGGAGCTGGCCGACCTGCACGACAAGGAAGCCGCACTGGTTTTCACCTCCGGCTTCGTTTCCAACGAGGCGTCGATCTCGACCATTGCAAAGCTGCTTCCCAATTGCCTGATCATCTCGGACGAGCTCAACCACGCTTCGATGATCGAGGGCGTGCGGCGCTCGGGCGCCGAGAAGAAGATCTTCCGCCATAACGACGTCGCGCATCTCGAAAGCCTGCTGCAGACAGCCGGCCGCGAGCGCGCCAAGCTGATTGTCTTCGAGAGCGTCTATTCAATGGACGGCGACATCGCGCCGATCAAGCAGATCGTCGATCTCGCCGAGCGCTACAACGCCATGACCTATATCGACGAGGTCCACGCCGTCGGCATGTACGGGCCGCGCGGCGGCGGCATCACCGAGCGCGAAGGGCTGGCCGACCGCATCGACATCATCGAGGGCACACTGGCCAAGGCGTTCGGCACGCTTGGCGGCTACATCGCCGGCAACACTGCGGTGATCGACGCGGTGCGCTCCTATGCGCCGGGCTTCATCTTCACCACGGCGTTGCCGCCGGCGATCGCCGCCGCGGCAACCACCTCGATCCGCCATCTCAAGCGCTCGCAGGCCGAGCGCGATGCGCAGCTGCGTCAGGCGACACGGACCAAGCAAGTGCTGGCCGCGGCCGGCCTGCCGGTGATGGAGTCGCCTACCCACATCGTGCCCCTTCTGGTCGGCGATCCCGAGCTCTGCAAGATGGCCAGCGACCGCCTGCTCGGTGTGCACGGCATCTACATCCAGCCGATCAACTACCCGACAGTGCCGCGCGGCACCGAGCGGCTGCGCATCACGCCTACACCGTTCCATTCGGACGCGTTGATTGCGTCCCTGCAGGACGCGCTGGTCGAGACATGGGATGCGTTGGGGATTCCCTACGGTTCGGCGGGCCGACCGTCGGTCGCCAAGAGCGACCGCGTCATTCCGCTGCTGGTGCCGAAGTCGGGCGGCTGAAGGTCGTTTAAAACTCTACGCCGAGAACCATTTGGTCGTCAGAGCGAAGTCGCTCAGACAGTCTTCATCCATTTCGCCAGCCTATTTGCCGCTTCCTCGAGCTGGTCGAGGCGGCGGTGGAAGCACAGCCTGAGGAAGGCTTCGCCGCCGGGGCCGAAGGCGGTGCCGGGAGCCAGGCCGACATTGGCGCGGTCGACCATGTCGAAGGCGGCAGCGCGGGAATCGGAGATGCCATCGACCGCGAAGAACAGATAGAATGCGCCCTGCGGCACGGTGAACCGCGCCCTGCCGGTTTCGGCGAGAATGCCGCAGACCAGGTCGCGTGCCGCCCTCGCCCGCTCCACCTGCTCGACGATGAAGGCGTCGCCCTCATCCAGGGCAACGACGGCGCCGCGCTGCATGAACTGCGCAACGCCGGAAGTCGAATACTGGACCAGGTTCTCAAACACCTGCTGCAAGGCGGGATGAATCTTGATCCAGCCGATGCGCCAGCCGGTCATCGCCCAGTTCTTGGAAAAGGAATTGACGAACAGGATGCGGTCCTCATCGGCCATGATGTCGATGAAGGACGGCGCGCGGCCATGGCCGTAATGAAACAGCGAGTAGATCTCGTCGGCGATGATCCACAGGCCCCTTTCACGGGCAAGATCGAGGATCGCCTGCAGCGTCTCCTTGTCGGCGGTCCAGCCGGTCGGGTTGGACGGCGTGTTGACGAACAGCGCCTTGGTCCGTGGCGTGATCGCCGCTGCGATCTTGTCGACATCGCAAGACCAGCCATTGCCCGACTCGTCGAGCGTGACCGCGACTGGAACAGCGCCCGCGACGCCGGCGGCGGCGGCGAAGTTCGGCCATGCCGGCGACAGGTAGACGAGTTCGTCGCCCTTGCCGGCCACCGCATCGATGGCCATCTGGATGGCGTGCATGCCGGAGCCGGTGACGATGAATTCCTCGTTGGCGAAAGTCTTGCCGAAATGCCTGGTGTAGTAGCGGGCGAGCGCCTGCCTGAGTTCGGGAATGCCCCGCTGCCAGGTGTAGAAGGTCTCGCCGCCGGCGAGTGCCTTGGCGGCTGCATCGGTGATGAAGGCAGGCGTCGGCAGGTCGCCCTCGCCGGCCCAGAGCGGGATCATGCCGTCGCGGCCGCGGCCGCGGTTCATGACGGCGACAATGCCGCTTTCAGGCGCCGCCCGCGCTTCGGCGCGCAGAGTATCGATCAGGGTCATGGATGGGTCCGTTTTCGTTTGCTCGACTGCTAGCGTGTTTCAGGGCGGACGAAAACAGAAAACCCCGGTCGCTTGCGGCCGGGGTTTTGGTCCAGGGAATCTGTCTTCGAACTATTTCCTGGCGAGGAGATCGCGAATTTCGGTGAGGAGGGCGACGTCGGCCGGTGGCGGAGCGGCCGGCGCAGCTGGCTTCTCACGCTCTAGCCGTTTGCGCAGATTGTTCACCGCCTTGACCATCAGGAAGATGATGAAGGCGAGAATGAGAAAATTCAGTGCCACGGTGATGAAGCTGCCATAGGCGAAGACCGCGCCCTGTTTCTTTGCCTCAGCCAGCGATGTGGCGTTAACGGCCGAGGACAAGGGCAGAAAGTAGTTGTTGAAGTCCAATCCGCCCAAAATCGCCCCGATGACCGGCATGATGATGTCGTCGACCAGCGAGGTGACGATCTTGCCGAAGGCAGCGCCAATGATGACGGCGACGGCCAGGTCCATCACATTGCCCCTGGAAATGAATTCCTGAAATTCTTTCAGCATTCGACGCCTCCTTGTCCTGACCGGCCGTGCTGCCGTCCACCCTTCGGCATCGACCGGCGGGCAGAATAGCAAAAACCTGCGGTTGCAACAGGATCAAAAGCTGGTTTCAGCCGGTCACGATTGCCCGACGCAGCCGATATAATACGCCGAAAGCCGCGATGGACTTGATCGCCAAGCTGTGATTGCGTCTGGAAGGCTGGATGAAAAAACCGGCGCAGGGAGGAAGTTCGAGGCGTGCAGGGCTGGTTCATCGTCATCATCGCGATCGCCTATGTGACGTTGCTGTTTGCTATCGCCAGCCTGGGCGACCGGCGCTCGACGTCATCGGGGCCTGGCCGCGCCCGGCCCTTCATCTATGCGCTCAGCCTCGCCATCTACTGCACCTCCTGGACTTTCTTCGGCTCGGTCGGGCTGTCCTCCGAGCGCGGCCTGGAGTTCCTCGGCATCTATATCGGGCCTGTTCTGGTGTTCGTGTTCGGCTTTCCGCTGCTGCAGCGCATCGTCAGGCTGGCCAAGACCGAGAAGATCACCTCGATCGCCGACTTTCTCGGTGCCCGCTACGGCAAGAGCTTCGCTGTTGCGGCGATCGCTACGCTGATCGCGACCATCGGCGCCGTGCCCTACATCGCGCTGCAATTGAAGGCGATCTCCGGCTCGGTCAGCCTGATGGTCGAGCACTATACCGGCTCGCCGCCGTCCTTCGATCCGTTCGTCAGTGACATCTCGCTGGTCGTGGCCATGCTGCTGGCGCTGTTTGCGGTGCTGTTCGGCACGCGCCATGCCGATGCCACCGAGCACCAGGACGGGCTGGTGCTGGCTGTGGCGGTCGAGACCGTGGTCAAGCTCGCCGCCTTCCTGGCGATCGGCCTGATGGTCACGTTCCTGATCTTCGGCGGGCCAGGCGATATGTTCGACCAGCTCGCCGAAAACACGCAGGTGCGCCAGGCGATGGGCTACAACACCTCGCTCGCCACCTGGCTGGTGCTGACATGCCTGAGCGGCTTTGCCATCCTCATGCTGCCGCGCCAGTTCTACGTCACCATCGTCGAAAACCGCAGCGAGGCCGAGCTGCGCACCGCGACATGGGTGTTTCCGCTCTATCTGGTGGCAATCAACCTGTTCGTGCTGCCGATCGCATTGGCCGGCCTGGAACTGGTCGGCCCCAGGACCAGCAGCGACCTTTACGTGCTGTCGCTGCCGCTGTTCAGCGGCCACGACGTGCTGGCCATGGCCGCCTTCATCGGCGGGCTGTCGGCGGCGACCGCAATGGTGATCGTCGAAAGCGTCGCGCTGTCGATCATGATCTCCAACGACCTGGTCATTCCGCTGTTCGTGCGCCGGCTTCTGCGGACCACGACATCCGAGAACGAGGACTGGTCGACGCTCATCCTCAATGTACGGCGGGCGGCGATCTTCATCATGCTGTTCATCGCCTTTCTCTACTACCGCGAGAGCACCAACAGCGCGCGGCTGTCCTCGATCGGCCTGATGTCGTTCGCCGCGATCGCACAGTTCGCGCCGGCAATGATCGGCGGCCTGGTCTGGCGCGGCGCCAACGGCCGGGGTGCGGCGCTTGGCATGGTCGCCGGCATCGTCGTCTGGAGCTATACGCTGCTGCTTCCCTCGCTCGTCGCGCCCGATACCGGCATCCTCGTCCACGGCCTGTTCGGCTTCGATGCATTGCGGCCGCAGGCTCTTTTCGGCACCGTCGCCGAGCCGCTGAACCATGGCGTGCTGTGGAGCCTATCGATCAACACGCTCTTTTTTGTGTTCGGCTCGCTGTCGCGCGCCTCTGTGCCGCTGGAACGCATCCAGGCGTCGATCTTCGTGCCGCGCGAAGCGGGTCCGCTGCCCAGCCTGCGCCGCTTCCGCACCACCATTACCGTCAACGACCTCAAGGACACGATCGCGCGCTATCTCGGTGTCGAACGGACCGAGCGGTCCTTTCAGTCGTTCGAAAAGAGCAGCGGCACTTCACTGCTCGGCAACGAACAGGCCAGCATGGATGTCATCCGCTTCTCCGAGCAGCTTCTGGCCAGTGCCGTCGGCTCATCCTCGGCGCGGCTGATCCTGTCGCTGCTGCTGCGCCGCAACGACCGCGAATCCAAGGACGCCTTCCGCCTGCTCGACGATGCCACCGAGGCGCTGCAGCACAATCGCGATCTGCTGCAGATCGCACTCGACCAGATGGAACAGGGCATCACTGTCTTCGACCGCGATTTCCGGTTGATTTGCTGGAACCGCCAGTACCGGGCGCTGTTCGACCTGCCCGACGAGATGGGCCAGGTCGGCGTCTCACTCGATCGTATCCTGCGCCACCTTGCCGAGCGCGGTGACATACCGGCAGACCAGCGCGTCACCATGCTCAACCGCCTGACCAGCTTCGTCAGTCCATGGCAGATGGAGCTGAAGACAAGCGGGCGCATCCTGGAATTGCGCTCCAATCCGATGCCGGACGGCGGCATCGTCGCCACCTACGCCGACATTTCCGGACGTGTCGAGCAGGATCTGGCGCTGAAGCGCGCCAACGAATCCCTGGAACAGCGAGTGAAGAGCCGCACCGCCGAGCTCACCCGCGTCAATGAGGAGCTGGCTCAGGCGCAGATGCTGGCCGAGGAGGCCAATCTCGGCAAGACCCGCTTCCTCGCTGCCGCCGGCCACGACATCCTGCAGCCGCTGAACGCCGCCCGCCTCTATTGCTCGTCGCTGATCGAGAAGACCGGCAAGGGACCTGCCGGCAAGGCGGCGATGAACATCGAATCGTCGCTGGAATCGGTCGAGACCATCCTCGGCGCGGTGCTCGACATTTCGCGCCTCGATGCCGGCGCGATGAAGCCGGACGATACGAGCTTCGGCCTCGACGGGCTGCTGCGCCAGATCGGCAACGACTTCCGGCCGCTTGCCGCCGAAAAGAAGCTCGAACTCTCGATCATGCCGTCGTCGCTCAGCGTCATGACGGACCGCAATCTGCTGCGCCGGCTGATCCAGAACCTGGTTTCCAACGCCATCAAGTATACGCGCCGTGGCCGCATCCTGGTCGGCGTGCGGCGGCGCGGCGAACTGGCCGAGATCCAGGTTATCGACACCGGCATCGGCATTGCCGGCGACGAGCTCAACACCGTGTTCCGTGAATTCACCCGGCTCGACGAGGGCGCACGCGAGGCGGAAGGCCTCGGCCTTGGGCTCTCCATTGTCGACCGCATCGCCCGCGTCCTGCGCCTCGAAATCCGGATCTTCTCCAACCCAGGCAAGGGCACACGCTTTTCCGTGTTGCTGCCGGTGGTGGCCGTGCAGGCACCGCGGCGCGAGGCCGAGGCGAAGCCGCCTGCCCGTGCCGCGGCCTCGCTTGCCGGGCTCCATGTGCTCTGCATCGACAACGACGCCCGCATCCTCGACGGCATGCGGCTGCTGCTCGAGGGCTGGGGCTGCAGCGTCGACACGCTTTCCGGCGCGGAGGATCTCGACAGATCCGGCATGCATCGGCCGGACATCGTGCTTGCCGACTATCATCTCGACAACAGGACCGGCCTCGAATTGATCGCCCAGTTGCGTGCGATCCATGGCGAGGACCTGCCGGCCGTGCTGGTCACCGCCGACCGCTCCAGCGAGGTTCGCGCCGCCGCCGGCAGGCTCGACGTGCCGGTGATCAGCAAACCACTGAAACCGGCGATGCTGCGCTCGATGATGGCCAGGGTCAGGCCGCTGGCGCCGGCGGCCGAATAGGAATCAGCCGGCCGTCTGCAGCGGGTCGCTGCCGATTTTGGACAAAAGGATGACCGCCTGCGTGCGGCTGTCGACGCCGAGCTTCTGCAGGATGGCCGAGACATGCGCTTTGATCGTCGCTTCGGAGACCCCGAGCTCATAGGCGATCTGCTTGTTGAGCAGTCCCTCAGCCAGCATGCCGAGCACGCGCGTCTGCTGCGGGGTCAGCGCCTGCAGCCGCTTGATCAGGTCGGAAATCTCGGGATCGCGCTCGACGCCGAGATCGATGCCGACGGGAGCCGCGATATCGCCTGCGAGCACCGACTGCACCGCATTGCGGATCTCCTCCATGCTGGCCGATTTGGAGATGAAGCCGGAGGCGCCGAGATCGAGCGCGCGCCGGATCGTCACCGGATCGTCATGCGCCGAGACCACCATCATCGGCACCGCCGGATGGATGCCGCGCAGCGAAATCAGGCCGGAAAGACCGCTTGCCCCCGGCATCGAGAGATCGAGCAGCACCAGATCGACATCCTCATTGGCCAGGACAAGCGCCTTGGCGCTTTCGAAATCGCCAGCCTCGTGAATGGCGGCAACATCTCCGATACCCGCGAGTGCCTCCCTCAATGCACCGCGAAAAAGCGGGTGATCATCGGCAATGACGAATGTGTAGCCCAACGGTGATATCCCTCCCCGAATCCCGTTGGCGATGTTCCGCCTTGCAGGATCTGAACGATTGTAACGCTACGCCTGCCGTCCGGCGTGGGCGGCTTGCTATTCCCGCCCCAGGTCTTTTGCGAATTGCCTAGGTCTTTTGCGAATTGAGCTTGGCGCCGTCGTCGTCCTTGTCCATGTCCTTGACGATATCCATGAAGCTGCGCAGGAAGCGCTCCATGTAGCCCATCGTCTTGTTGAAATCCTCCTCGCTGGGCAAAGTCGATTCGAAACGGGCGGCAAGCGAATTTTCGAGCTTGGCGACGCGTTCGTCGAGCGCCTTCACCGAACTTTGCAGCCGGTCGACCTCATCTTGTAGGGCGGCACGTTCGTCGGCCGCCGTCTTGCAGACGAGCTGGCCGGAGCGTTCCTCGCAGAGCGACATGGCGCCGGTTTGCGTATCCATGCGGACATAGCCATTGGCCGATTTCTCCAACCGGTAGCGATCGGCTTCCTCGGAAAAGGCCGACGCCGCGACAAGCGACACCAGTGCTGCGGGGATCAAGACGTGTTTCAGACGCATGTTTTCCTCCATGAGCCAGTCAGCGCAATCTATCACAGTTTGCGCCTGAAATGGGGATGAACCTGAAATGGGGAAGAACACGGGCCTGCCCTTCCCCGCGTGGTCGGTTCGGACTATAGCGCAACGATGTCCGAGATCATCTACAAGATAGTTCCCGAGGCGCTGTGGCGCGAGGCTGAAAGAGAAGGCGGCTTCACCGGCGCGCCGATCGACGTCGCCGACGGCTTCATCCATTTGTCTACCGCCGGGCAGGTTCGGGAAACGGCGGTCAAACATTTCGCCGGCCAAAGCCGGTTGCTGCTGGTCGCCGTCGATAGCGGGCGCCTCGGCGATGCGCTGAAATATGAGGTCTCGCGCGGCGGCGCCCTGTTCCCGCATCTCTATGGCGGGCTCGGCCTCGATGCGGTCGTTTCGGTGCAGGCATTGCCGCTCGGCGTTGACGGCCGGCATGAATTCCCGGCGCTGGAGGCCGAATGAGCGCGTTCGACCGGATCGGCCAGAAACTGCTGTTCACGCTCGATCCGGAAACCGCGCATGGACTGTCGATCGCCGCGCTGAGATGCGGGCTGCCGGTCGCCGGTCGTCCGCCGCAGGACAACAGGTTAAAGATCAGCCGTTGCGGGCTCGATTTCCCGAACCCGCTCGGCATGGCCGCGGGTTACGACAAGAATGCCGAAGTGCCGGACGCGCTGCTCGGCCTCGGCTTCGGCTTCGCCGAGGTCGGCACGATCACGCCGCTGCCGCAGACGGGCAATCCAAAGCCACGCATCTTCCGGCTGCCTTCGGAGGGGGCGGTGATCAATCGGCTGGGCTTCAACAATGAGGGCCACGCCGCCGCGGAGAAGCGCCTTGCCGCCCGCAAGGGCCGCCCCGGCATCGTCGGGATCAACATCGGCGCCAACAAGGACAGCGCCGACCGCGTCAGTGATTATGAGCGCGGCGTGATCCGGTTCGCGCGATATGCCGGCTATCTGACGATCAATATCTCCTCGCCGAACACGCCGGGCCTGCGCAACATGCAGGCGCGCGACCAGCTTGGAGAGCTCCTGTCGCGGGTCATGGCTGCGCGTGCGGCGACACCGGCAAAACCGCCCGTCTTCCTCAAGATCGCTCCGGACCTGGTCGAGCCCGAGCTTGAGGACATCGCCGCCGAGATCACCGACAAGCAAATGGACGGCGTCATCGTCTCCAACACCACGATCGCGCGAGCCGGCCTGAGCAGCGCCGGCTTTGCCGGCGAGACCGGCGGGCTTTCGGGGAAACCCTTGTTCGAACGCTCGACGATCATGCTGGCTAAGATGCGAAAACTGCTTGGCCCGGATCCCACCATCATCGGCGTCGGCGGCGTCGATTCCGCCGAGACGGCGCTGGAAAAGATCCGTGCCGGCGCCGACCTCGTGCAGCTCTACACCGGCATGATCTATGCCGGGCCTGCGCTGCCGGGGCGTATTCTTTCCGGCATGGTCCGTTTCATGGACAGTCAACGGCTGAAGTCGCTGCGCGAGCTTCGCGACAGCCGCCTCGATCAATGGGCGGCGAAACCGCTTTAGCGTTCAGTTAAAGGCTGTGCGCACCCGCAGCCGCAATATGGCGAGCAGGCTGAAGCCGCGTACCAGCAGGAAGACATGCAACGCCGCCCACAGGCCGTGATTGCCGAAGGCCGGCGCCAGGATCACCAGCGCGGCGCTGAACGCCAGGAATGACAACAGCATCATGTTGCGCATGTCGCGCGACCATGTTGCGCCGATGAAGACACCGTCCATCTGGAAAGCCAGCACGCCGCTGAGCGCGGTGAACGCCGCCCAGGGCAGGTAGATGTTGGCAATGGCGCGGACGTCCGTCGAGGTTGTGATCAGGGCGACGAGATCGGTGCCCTCCAGCAGGAAGAAGAGCGTCGCCGCGCCCGCCAGCCCGAGCCCCCAAAGCAGCGTTAGCCGCACCGCCTGGTTAAAGGCGGTGGCGGCGCGCGCTCCGATGGCGCGGCCGGCGAGCTGCTCGGCGGCTGTGGCGAAACCATCGAGGAAATAGCCGGCAACCAGGAAGAGGTTCATCAGCACGGCGTTGGCGGCCAGCGTCAGCGTGCCGAACTGCGCGCCTTGGCGCGTGAACAGCGCAAAGGCGGCGAGCAGCGAAAAGGAGCGGATCATGATATCGCGATTGAGCGACATCATGCGCAGGAATGCCGGCAAATCGAGGACGCGGTGGCGCGGCAGCCTGGGCGCCGCCCAGAAGCGCCGGCCGACGATGGCGAGACCCAGCAGCATGGCGACGAATTCGCCGGTGAGCGTCGCCCAGGCGACGCCGGCGACGCCCCAGCCGAGCTCCAGGCCAAGCAGGAAGCAGAGGGCGATGTTGATGCCGTTCAGTATCAACTGCAGCATCAGCCCGAGCCCGCCCTCGCCGCGCCCAAGCACGTAACCAAGGATGGCGTAATTGATCAGCGAGAACGGTGCTGCGAGCATCCTGATGCGGATATAGACGTCCATCGCCGCGCTGACGCGCGGCTCGGCGCCTATGAACCGTTGCCCGGCGGTGGAGACCAGCGGCGCAAGCGCGGCAAGCACGACGCCGGCGACGACCGCGATCAGCACGGCGCGCCAGAACACCGCCTGCTCCTCCAGCGCATCGCCGCGCCCGAAGGCCTGGGCGACGAGGCCGGTGGTGCCGGAGCGCAGGAAATTGAAGGTGGTGAAAACGACGTCGAAGATCAGGGCGCCGGCCGCCAGGCCGCCGAGAAGGGCGGCGTCGCCGAACTGCCCAACCACCGCCGTGTCGACAATTCCGAGCAACGGTGTCGTCAGATAGGCAAGCGTCATCGGCACGGCGATGGCGAGCACCGAGCGGTTGGTGACGACAAAGGCCCTGGCTTCGGTGGCGTGGGCTTCCGTGGGTAAAGCCTGCTCCAAACGCGTGTTGCTTTCCGTTGCGGCTTGATCGGCCAGCCGATGTGCCCCAGTTTGCGGACCTCGCGCAACCATCCACCCCGTTATGGTCAACCGAAACCCGCCTCTGGCGCACCGGCCGCCCCATGCCCTTGCAGATCGTTCATCATCCCGACTACGACGCCGGCTTCGCCGTCAACCACCGCTTCCCGATGAGCAAATATCCGCTGCTGATGGACGCCTTGCGGGCACGCGGCCTGGCGCAGCCCGAAGCGCTCAACATGCCGGAGGCGGCGCGGCCATCATGGCTGAAGCTTGCCCACGCGGTCGACTATGTCGACCAGGTGCTTGCCTGCGAAGTGCCGGTGGCGATCGAGCGCGAGATCGGCTTTCCCGTGGGGCCGCGGGTTTCGCTGAGGGCGCAGCTCGCAACGGCCGGCACGGTGCTGGCAGCGCGGCTGGCGTTGCTGAGCGGCATCGCCTGCAACACCGCCGGCGGCAGCCATCATGCACGGCGCGCGCAAGGCGCCGGCTTCTGCACCTTCAACGACGTAGCCGTTGCCGCGCTGGTGCTGCTCGCCGAAGCTGCTGTCCAAAACATCCTGGTCGTCGACCTCGACGTGCATCAGGGCGACGGCACGGCGGATATCCTGAACGACGAGCCGCGCGTGTTTACCTTCTCCATGCATGGCGACCGCAACTACCCCGCGCGCAAGATCGCCTCCGATTTCGATGTCGCCCTGCCCGACGGCGCCGGCGATGCAGCCTATCTGGAGCGGCTGGACGCCATCCTGCCGGAGCTGTCGGCGCGAAGGCGCTGGGACCTCGTCTTCTACAATGCCGGCGTCGATGTCCATGTCGAGGACCGGCTCGGCAGGTTGTCGCTCACGGATGACGGGCTGCGCGCCCGCGACGATATGGTGATCCGCCATTTCCGCACGCTTGGCATACCGGTATGCGGCGTTATCGGCGGAGGCTATTCGACGGATGTCGCAGCACTTGCTGCACGGCACGCCATCCTGTTCGAGGTGGCGGCGGGCTACGCCTGAAAATTCACTTCCGGTAGTTAGCGATCCTGAGCAGGATGAAGGCCGGCACGACGATCGCGGCACCGAGCAGGATGTAGCCGAGAAAGCGGTCGATGGCGTGGAAGCCCAAATTCCACAGGTCGATGAAGAATTTGCGAATGCCATAAAGCACATCCATCGGCGACCAGCCGAAGGCATTCATGACCAGCCCGACGAGGAACGACACCACAAGCAGCTTCAGGATCACCCGGAGCGGCGTATCGCCGAGAAAGCGGTTCAGTGCGGACAAGCCTGTCTCCACGGTCGGGTGCCACGATTCGGCACATGCCCAGAAATACGCAGTTGGTCGCGCTGCATCAAGCCGCGCCCTCAAATCGGATTGCGCATCGGCGCCGGGCCATGATATCGGAGGAACCAGCGCGGGTATGATGTAATGGTAGCTTGTCAGCTTCCCAAGCTGAACGCGCGGGTTCGATTCCCGCTACCCGCTCCAGCTTTTGGCCCCGGTGCATTGCACTTGTTCTGGCCAAGCTGAAAACCAGCGGATTTATAGGCAGTTTTACAGCCCGGCTGGCCGTCTTTCATTTGTTTGGCCGATGTGCCAGTTCGTGGAATATCTCACATTGAGGGTCGGCGGGGCCTCGAATGACCCCAACCGGAAAGTCTACCCTTTGCCCGCTGGCTTCTGCTGGCGGGCTTTTTTGAGCATCAGGCAGTAGTGGCCGACGTGCATCGGCGCCGCTGCTGGCGGGCCTGTCCGGTCGTCTGGCCGGCCACGGGATGCGCCCGCTACCCGCTCCAACCCTCAGCCCACCTCTCGCAAAATAAAATCGTGCAGCATCTTGGCTGCCGGTGACAGCGCGCGGTTCTTCACCGTGATCAGGCTGTAGGGCCTGACCTCGATGTCGAATTCAGTCTGGACGACATCGATAGCGCCGGCCAGGCCTTCGGGGTTCTGGATGAACTTCGCGACCTGGATCGACACCGGCGCGATGGCGTCGGATTGCGCGACCATGACCAGAGTCAATAGCAGCGAGCTGGTGTTGAGGATGCGGTCCGGCAGCGCGATGTTTCGGTTCAGGAAATTACTCTCCATCGCCTGGCGCAGCGGCGAGCCGCCCGACTGGAAAACCCAGTCATAGGCGGCGGTGTCTTCCAGCCGCACCGCCTTGCCCTTGGTCAGCGGGTGGCCGCGGCGCACGATCAGGCAGGCTTTCTCGACGCCGATGACGCGCGCTTCGAACAGCCGCGGATTGAGGTCGTCGGGGATGCGGGCGATGATGAAATCGTGGCGCGAGGCGATCAGCTCGCGCGCCAGGACGTTCGAGGTCTCGACCTGCATGGTGATTTCGATGCGCGGATAAAGGCGCCGGATTTCGCGGATCGCCGGCACCGCCAGCTCGATCGCCGGTGCTGTCACCGCGCCCAGGAACACCGAGCCGCCTTTGCCCGCCTTGAGCTCGAAAATCTCGCGGTCGACCTCGCGCATCTCGAGCAGGATCGATCGCGCGCGCCGTGCCAACGCCTTGCCATAGGGTGTCAGCGTGATGCCGCGCGGCAGCCTTTCGCAGAGCTTGACGTCGAGCACGGCCTCCATCTCGGCGATCATGCGCGAGGCCGCCGGCTGCGAGATGTTCATGACCTGGGCCGCGGCGCTCACCCGGCCGTGCTCGTCGAGGGCTGCGATCATGCGCATGTGACGCAGGCTCAAGCCGCTGCGCAGCAAGGTTCCGCCATCACCCGGAATTTCATCGTAACTGGCTGATATTCCGTCAGGATTTCGCAGCGCCGCCATGATTCTTCCCTACTCTTACGCCCGGCGCCCCGGCAAAATCCGGCAGCGTCGTCACTAGCCTAAGCCATATCAGTCTCGATATAGCAACCATCAAAGATCGCATTTGACAGTTATGGCAAAGCGACACACCCTTCGCGCGTCCTGAGGCTTGACGGTCGGTGACGAGGGAAAACTCGTATCGATGAAACCAGAGTCTCGGGGCCGATTGGGAGGATACCGGAGATCGATTGACGGCAGCGGCGCGTTTGGCGCTCCTGCACGATTGCGCGGCCCACGAAACCCAAGGGTACGCGTCCATCAACCAGGGAGAGTTAATGTGAAGATTGTCAAGACACTGGCCGCCGTCGCGGCCCTAGGCATCGCGGCCATGACGCTGCCGGCGCAGGCGGGCGAAGGCCTGATCGGCGTGCTGATGCCCACCAAGACCTCGCAGCGCTGGATCAACGACGGCGACGCCGTCAAGTCCCAGCTCGAGGCTCTGGGCTACACTGTCGACCTGCAGTACGCGCAGGACGACATTCCGAACCAGCTCAGCCAGCTGGAAAACGAGATCACCAAGGGCCCGAAGGCGCTGATCATCGCTTCGATCGACGGCACCACGATGGGCGATGCGCTGCAGAAGGCGAATGACGCCGGCGTTGTCGTCGTCGCTTACGACCGCCTGATCAAGAAGACGCCAAATGTCGACTACTACACCACCTTCGACAATTTCGGCGTCGGCGTCATCCAGGCCAAATCGCTGCTCAAGGGTCTCGGTTATCCCGAGAAGAAGGGCCCGTTCAACATCGAGCTGTTCGGCGGTTCGCCGGACGACAACAATGCGTTCTTCTTCTATAACGGCGCCATGTCGGTTCTTCAGCCGCTGATCGACGACAAGACCCTCGTCGTGAAGTCCGGCCAGATGGGCATGGACAAGGTCGGCACGCTGCGCTGGTTGGCGGCAACCGCCCAGGCCCGCATGGACAATCTGCTCTCCGCCAACTACTCGGACGGCAGCCGCGTCGATGGCGTGCTCTCGCCCTATGACGGCCTGTCGCGCGGCATCATCGCTTCGCTGCGCGCCGTAGGCTACGGCACCGCCGATCAGCCATGGCCGATCGTCACCGGACAGGACGCCGAGACCGCTTCGGTCAAGGCGATCATCGCCGGCGAACAGTATTCGACCGTGTTCAAGGACACCCGCGAACTCGCCAAGGCGACGGTCGAACTCGTCGACAAGGTGCTCTCGGGCGGCAAGCCGGAAGGCCTCGACACCACGACCTACAACAACGACGTCAAGGTCGTTCCCTCGATCCTGTTGACACCGCACGACGTCGACAAGTCGAACTATCAGGCCCTGGTGGTCGACTCCGGCTACATCAAGGCCGAAGAGCTGAAGTAATCGCGGTTACAAAGCCTGGGGTCCTGCGCAGGCAGGGCCCCTTTTCGTTGGCGAGCCAGCCCGGTATTGTTTGCGGACCTCGCAGGAGTGGTATTCTCAATGGCATCGACGATTTTGGAGATGCGCGACATCACCAAGACGTTTCCCGGCGTCAAGGCGCTGTCGAACGTCAAGCTCATGGTCGAGGAAGGCGAGATCCATGCCGTGGTCGGCGAGAACGGCGCCGGCAAGTCGACGCTGATGAAGGTGCTGTCGGGTGTGTATCCGTCCGGCACCTATGACGGCCAGATCATCTATCGCGGCGATGAGTGCCATTTCAAAGGCATCCATGACAGCGAGCGCAAGGGCATCGTCATCATCCACCAGGAGCTTGCGCTGGTGCCGATGCTGTCGATCGCCGAAAACATCTTTCTCGGCAACGAGCACGCCAGATACGGCGTCATCGACTGGAATGCCAATGAGGCGCGCACCAGCGCCCTGCTCAAGAAGGTCGGCCTCAAGGAAGACCCCAACACGCTGATCACCAATATCGGCGTCGGCAAGCAGCAGCTGGTCGAGATCGCCAAGGCGCTCAGCAAGGAAGTGAAGTTGCTCATTCTCGACGAGCCGACCGCGAGCCTGTCCGAAAAGGACAGCCAGGCGCTGCTCGATCTGCTGCTCGAATTCAAGCGGCAAGGCATCACTTCGATCCTGATCTCGCACAAGCTCAACGAGGTGAACCGGGTCGCCGACAAGGTCACCATCATCCGTGACGGGCGGACCATCGAGACGCTGGCCAAGAAGGACATCTCGGAGGACCGCATCATTACCTCGATGGTCGGCCGTTCGCTCGACGACCGCTATCCGCCGCGCGAGCCGAAGATCGGCGAGACCGTTCTCGAAGTGAAAAACTGGTCGGTCTACCACCCCATCCATGCCGAGCGGCAGGTCATCAAGGGTATCAACCTCAACGCCCGCAAGGGCGAAGTGGTCGGCATTGCCGGGCTCATGGGCGCCGGCCGGACCGAGTTTGCCATGAGCCTGTTCGGCCGCTCCTATGGCCGTCGCATCACCGGCGAGGTGTTCCTCAACGGCAAGCCGATCGACGTCTCTTCGGTGAGCAAGGCGGTGGAACACGGCATCGCCTACGTTACCGAGGACCGCAAGACCTACGGTCTCAACTTGATCGACCACATCAAGCACAACATCACGCTGGCCAACCTGCCCGGCGTGTCGCGCCACGGCGTGATCGACGATTTGCGCGAGCTTTCGGTCGCCAACGATTATCGCGGCAGGACCAATATCCGCGCCTCGAGCGTCTACCAGATGACCGGCAACCTTTCTGGCGGCAATCAGCAGAAGGTGGTGCTGTCGAAATGGCTGTTCGCCAATCCGGAAGTGCTGATCCTCGACGAGCCGACACGCGGTATCGACGTCGGCGCCAAGTATGAAATCTATACGATCATCGCGCGTCTCGCCTCCGAGGGTAAGGCAATCATCGTCATCTCGTCGGAAATGCCCGAACTGCTCGGCATCACCGACCGCATCTACGTCATGAACGAAGGACGCATCGTCGGCGAAATGGCGGCAAGCGACGCCAGCCAGGAAAAGATAATGCGCGCCATCGTCCGCGGAGAAGGAAAAGCATCATGAGCACCGAAAGCGCTCCCGGGCCGCAGACCGGCGTTGCCCAGGATCTACAACAGGGACCTCGCATTGCCGTCTCGGCGCTGGTCACCAACCTGCGCGAATACGGGTTGGTGCTGGCGTTGATCGCAATCATGGTGTTCTTCCAGTTCACCACGTCCGGAACGCTGTTCAAGCCGGTGAACCTCAGCAATCTCGTGCAGCAGAACAGCTTCATCATCGTGATGGCGCTGGGCATGCTTCTGGTGATCGTTTCGGGTCACATCGATCTCAGCGTCGGCTCCGTCGCCGGCTTCATCGGCGCACTGGCGGCGATGATGATGGTCATCTGGCCGCTTGGCCCATTGAGCAATCCGCTGGTGGTGTCGATCATCTGCCTGATCGTCGGTGGTGCGATCGGCGCGGCACAAGGCTACTGGATTGCCTATCACCGAATACCGAGCTTTATCGTCACGCTGGCGGGCATGCTGATCTTCCGCGGCATCTGCCAGGCGCTGCTGGGTGGCGGGTCTTCCGTAGGGCCGCTTCCCGTCGGCTTCAAGGCGCTCAGTTCCGGCTTCATTCCGGACCTGATCGGCCCATTGACGCTGATACCGCCAACCGTGAACGCCGCCGGCAAAACCATTGTCGGCAGCGGCCTGACGCTGCACCTGACGACGATCGTGATCGGCCTCGTCGCCGTGCTCGCCTATGCCTATTTCGGGCTCAGGGCACGGCGCACCCGCGAAAAGCATGGCTACGAAGCCGAGCCCTTCTCGCTGTTCGTCGTCAAGACCCTGGTGATCAGCGCGCTGGCGCTGTTTCTCGTCTACCAATTCGCCACCTATAGGGGCCTCCCCATCGTTCTCATGGTGATGGGCGTGCTGATCGCGTTGTTCGTCTTCGTTACCAAACGCATGACGATCGGCCGTCGCATCTATGCGATGGGCGGCAATGCCAAGGCAGCCCAGCTATCGGGCATCAAGACCGAACGGCTGACGTTGATGGTGTTCGTCAATATGGGCGTGCTGTCGGCACTCGGCGGCCTGATTATCGCAGCGCGCCTGGGGCAGGCTGTGCCGGCGGCCGGCCTCGGCAGCGAGCTCGACGTCATCGCCGCGGTGTTCATCGGTGGCGCTTCGGCGATGGGCGGCGTCGGCCAGGTGATCGGCGCGGTGGTCGGCGGCTTCATCATGGGCGTCATGAACAACGGCATGTCGATCATGGGCGTCAATGTCGATTGGCAGCAGGTGGTCAAAGGCCTGGTGCTGCTCGGCGCCGTCGTCTTCGACGTCTACAATAAGAACAAGGCTTGAGAGGCAACCAGGAGGCATACGGGTCACATCGCGGCGCTGCCGGGCGGCGCAAAGAAGTCCCCCCGAGGGACCTGATCCGCGAGCGCAATCCGGACGAAGAATTTCAACCGAGGCGCGGACAGGGTCCGGGCCGCGCGGGGCAGGGTTTGCCGAGAAAGGGCAGGCCAGCCCACAATTCAGAGAGGGTTACCATGCTGATCTCACAAATCCTCGACGACGCCGAGACGATCCGCGTCGTTGCCCGCAACGGCGGCAAGACCCGCGTCATCAACGGCGCCCGCAGCGTCTATTCGCTGGCGATGGAAGCCGCGCGTACCGGCAGCGGGCTTGTCGCCCTGATCGAGCGCAAGGGCTTCGGCGAAACCGTCGATCTCGACGCAGCCTACAAGAAGGGCCGGCTGCTGTCGCCGATCAACCATCCCGATCCGGCGCATCTCCATCTCACCGGCACCGGGCTGACGCATCTCGGCTCCGCCGCGACCCGCGATTCCATGCACAAGAAGCTCAGCACGGACGGCGAGGAACAGCTGACCGATTCCATGAAGATGTTCCGCATGGGGCTTGAGGGCGGCAAGCCGGCGAAAGGCCAGACCGGCGTGCAGCCGGAATGGTTCTACAAGGGCAACGGCACCATGGCAGTAGCGCCCGGGGCGGCGCTTATGTCGCCCGCCTTCGCTCAGGATGCCGGCGAGGAGCCGGAAATTGCCGGCATCTATGTGATCGGTGACGACGGCGCCCCGTTCCGTGTCGGCTTCACCCTGTCGAACGAGTTTTCCGACCACGTCACCGAGCGTGTGAACTACCTCTTCCTCGCCCATTCCAAGCTGCGCAACGCCTCGTTCGGGCCGGAGATCCTGATCGGCGACCTGCCGTCCGACATCCGCGGCGCTTCACGCATCCTGCGCGACGGCAAGCTGCTTTGGGAAAAGCCGTTCCTGTCGGGCGAGGCGAACATGTCGCACACCATTGGCAATCTCGAGCATCACCACTTCAAATACTCGGCCTTCCGCCAGCCGGGCGACGTGCATGTGCACATGTTCGGCACGGCGACGCTGTCCTTCGCCGACGGCATCAGGACCGAGGCCGGCGACGTATTCGAAATCGAGGCGCAGGATTTCGGCCTGCCTCTGCGCAACCCGCTTGAAATCGAGCAGCCGGTGAAGGTGGCGGTGAAGGCGTTGTAAACTGGTGACATAATTCAGGGGCGAGAAATGAACGGCCTGCGGATTGGCACCGTGTTCGTAAGTTTAGTCCTGTTCCTCGCCTATTTCTCCCCAGCGGCTTACAGCGCCGGACAATGCAGCGCAAAATCCTATCGCGAGGCCCGGATGTCGATGACTAACCGGCTTCTGGCCACCGGCTATTCGAAATCGCAAGTGAGCTTTCTGATGCGCAACGCGGATCGCATGACGTCCGCACTCCGCGCTGACAGACTGAACGACAATGGCAGAGCCTGCGGTGTCGACTCCGCCAGAGCCCATGTGCTGGGATGTATCGACAAGCAGTTGTTCCCCTTGCAGTCCACCTCAAGCGCCTCACTTGACGACGAGAAGCAAACCAGAGGATTTTGGGGGAAGAAGCGATTGGCAGTGCGAGAACTGCTCTTTGTCGGTCAGTTTCATGGCTGCCTTGGCGCCGCGAAAGAATATCTGTTTCGCGGCTGACGGCTTGCGAACAACCTCAGCGCGCGGCGCGGAAATGCTTGGACAATTTCAGACCCTGCGCCTGATAGTTCGAGCCTAGATCTGTTCCGTAGAGTGCCTGCGGCCGTTTCAGCATGTGCTCGTAGACCAACCGTCCGACGATCTGGCCGTGGTCGAGGATGAACGGCACTTCGTGGCTACGCACCTCGAGCACCGCCCGGCTGCCGGTGCCGCCCGACGCCGAATGGCCGAAACCCGGGTCGAAGAAACCGGCATAATGGACGCGGAACTCGCCGACCAGCGGATCGAAGGGCGTCATTTCGGCCGCGTAGAGCGGCGGCACATGCACCGCCTCGCGCGACACCAGGATATAGAATTCGTCCGGATCGAGCACCAGCTCGCCGGCACCGCTCTTGTAGAGCGGCTCCCAGAAATCGACGACATCCTGCGCGGCGCGCTTGTCGACGTCGACCAGGCCGGTGTGGTGCTTGCCGCGATAGCCGACCAGCCCGTCCTTGTCGCCGTCGAGGTCGATCGATAGCGCGATGCCCCCGCCTGAGATGTTGGGTGGTTCGGTGGCGACCAACATTTCGGCGCGGTGCAACTCGTGCAGCTCGTTTTCCGACAAGAGCGCATTGCCGGTGCGGAACCTGATCTGCGACAGCCGCGAGCCGGTCCGCACGACGATCGGGAAAGTGCGCGGGCTGACCTCCAGATAGAGCGGGCCTTCATAGCCGGCGGCGATCTTGTCGAACTCGTGGCCACGGTCGGTCATTACCCGGGTGAAGATATCGAGCCGTCCGGTCGAGCTTTTCGGGTTGGCGGAGGCGGAAATATGCGCGGGCAGCGCCAGGCTTTCGAGCAGCGGCACGATGTAGACGCAGCCGGTTTCCAGCACGGCACCTTCGGCGAGGTTGATCTCGTGCAGCTTCAGCCGGTCGAGCTTGTCGACAACCCTGTAGTCCGGGCCGGGCAAGAAGGAAGCACGCACCCGCCAGGCCTTGTCGCCGAGCCTGAGGTCAAGGCTGGCCGGCTGGATCTGATCGGCATCGAGCGTGCGCGGCGATTTCAGCGCGCCCGTCTGGAACAGCGCGGAAATATCCTGATCGGGAAGAATGCCTGTCTGCCGCAAGGGTCTGGCTCCGTTCGAACGCCGGGCGAGGTCTTGTTCTGTCGCAGGTCCGACCGTGGACGCCTTTGGCACCTGCTTGGTACAACCCTCTTAATCATGCCGGCAATTGACGCAAGCGTGGCGCGGGTCTAAAGCTCGTTATCCCGTGGTGATTTGGCCGGTCGGCTTGCAGCCACGTTAAACAAGTCGCTAAAGGACCGTCGGGCCGCAAGGCCATATGGACCGGTTGCGACTTTCGCGACCGGTTTTTTGTTGTTTGGACCAATTTTGGTGTTGGATGGAATGATGACCAAGAAGCGCGACTGGAAGCCTCAGACCGCACTCGTGCATGCCGGGACGCTGCGTTCCGGCTTCGGCGAGACCTCCGAGGCGATGTATCTCACCCAAGGCTATGTCTACGAGACAGCGCAAGCGGCGGAGGCCCGCTTCAAGGGCGAGGAGCCGGGCTTCATCTATTCGCGCTATGCCAATCCGACGGTCGACATGTTTGAGAAACGCATGTGCGCGCTGGAAGGAGCCGAGGACGCGCGCGCCACGGCATCCGGCATGGCGGCGGTGACGGCAGCACTGCTGTGCAGCGCCAAGGCGGGCGACCATATCGTCGCGGCGCGCGCGCTGTTCGGCTCCTGCCGCTGGGTGGTCGAGACGCTGGCGCCGAAATACGGCATTGAGGCAACGCTGGTCGACGGCACCGACATCGCCAATTGGGAAAAGGCGGTCAAGCCCAACACCAAACTGTTTTTCCTGGAAAGCCCTACCAATCCAACGCTGGAGGTAGTCGACATTGCCGCCGTCGCGGCACTTGCCAATTCGATCGGCGCCAGGCTGATCGTCGACAATGTCTTCGCTACGCCCTTGCAGCAGAAACCCCTGCAGCTCGGCGCCCACATCGTCGTCTATTCGGCCACGAAGCATATTGACGGCCAGGGGCGCTGTCTTGGCGGCATCGTTCTGTCGGACAAGAAATGGATCGACGAGAACCTGCATGACTATTTCCGCCACACCGGCCCAAGCCTCTCGCCCTTCAATGCCTGGACGCTGCTGAAAGGCCTGGAGACGCTGCCGCTACGCGTACGCCAGCAGACGGAAAGTGCCGGCCGCATCGCGGATTTCCTGGCCGAGCGCCCGCAAATCGCCCGCGTCATCTATCCCGGCCGCGCCGACCACCCGCAAGCGGCCGTGGTCCAGAAGCAGATGTCGGGCGGCTCGACGCTGATTTGCCTCGATGTGAAGGGCGGCAAGCAGGCGGCCTTTGCCTTCCAGAACGCACTCGACGTCGTGCTGATTTCCAACAATCTCGGCGACGCCAAGAGCCTGATCACCCATCCGGCGACGACCACACACAAGAACCTGACCGATGAAGCCCGCGCCGAGCTCGGCATCGGACCGGGAACGCTCAGGCTGTCAGTCGGCCTTGAGGACGCCGACGACCTGCTCGAAGACATCGAGCAGGCACTGAGAGTTGCCGGATAAGGGCTGGCCGAACAGAGGCGAGCGGGGACGCGCCGATCAGGCGCCGGACGGGGTCTCTTCCAGCTCCGCGACGGCCTTGGTCTGGATAGTCATCACATTGCCGCGCCAGTCGACGGCGCCGCTCAGCCATCCGCGCGCCCAAATGGCGGGAAGCATCAGGTCTCGCGCCATCATCGCCAGGATGGTGCGCAGCGACAGGTGCCATCCCTTGGCCGAGGCCAAGGCGCATTCCGGCAGGTAGGCCGCGACCAGCACGGCGATGGCGGTTGCCGGCAGGCTGACGCCGGCGTCAGCCGCCGCGATCAGCGCAAGCACCAGCGGCGGCGCTGCGCCGATCAGGATCTCGGGGGCGAAGAACAGCGCGAAGGTGACGCGGCGCAGCCGCGCCCAGCGCGCCTGCCGCGACCAGATCTCGCCAAACGTGCGCCGGCCGAGCGGCTGTTCGAAGGGCGAGGCGACAAGATTGACCCGCAGTCCGAACCCGTTGACCAGCTTGGTCGCGGCGGCGTCTTCGGCGATCTCGGCAGCAAGCGCGCAGATGCCGCCATTGGCGTCGAGCATCGGCTTATTCCACAACATGCTCTTGCCCTGCGCGAAGCCGAGGCCGAGCGCCTCTCCGGCGTACTGCCAGCGTGCCTGCAGCGTGTTGAGAAAGGCGCATTCGACCTCCCCCCAGAAGCCGTCCGGCCGCGAGCCGATCGGCGTCGAGCAGACGAGGCCAGTGTCGTGCCGCCACGCCGCCATCAGGTGCTGGACGTAATCGCTCGGCATAAGCACGTTGGAATCGGCAAGGATGACCCAGCTATAATGCGCCGCTTCCCAACCCTTCACGCAATTGTTGAGTTTTGGATTGCCGCTGATGCGGTCGTCACCGACTAGAAGGCGGGCGCGAATAGCTGGAAAGCGCGCCATTGCGGCGGTGATCGGCTTGACCACCGGGTCGTCGGCATGGGCAACGCAGAAGATGAGTTCGTAGCGCGGCCAGTCGAGTGAGAAGGCGCGCTCCAGCGTCTCTTCGGCAAACGGCTCGACGCCGCGCGCCGGGATGACGATCGATACCGGCGGCGCGTTGGCCGCGGGCGGTGCGATCCTGCCTGGTCGCTTCAGCTTCAGCGAAGCTAACAGGATGCTGGCGAGATTTGAAAGAAGGAGGGCTATGGAAAGGAGGGCGGCTGCGAATGTCGGTTCCATCGAGATCTGGTCACTCCAGAAGTGCCGGCCGCATGACGGCCGTTTTCAACAATTCGACAGAACGCTGAGTCGCCCGGCACAAGCCTGCACACCATCATTGTCATGTGTCACTTAAATGACATTGTTTTTCGGCACCTGCGCTCGAGTCGGGCAAGGAGATGACGCGCATCGTTGATCAAACTGCGCTGAGCGTCGAAGTTCCATCTACATTGCTTTGGAGCAGTTTATGTACAGCGCCGTCACCCGCAACATCGAAGTGCAGGTCAGGCCGTTCTATCTGGAGGATCACTCCGACCCGCCGCAAAACCGCTATGTCTGGGGATATCAGGTGACCATCGACAATCAGTCGGATGAGTTCGTGCAGCTTCTGTCGCGCTACTGGCACATTACCGACGGCACCGGCAAGGTCGAGGAAGTGCGCGGCCCCGGGGTCGTCGGCGAGCAACCCGGACTCAACCCCGGCGACAGCTATCAGTATACGTCTGGATGCCCGCTCTCGACGCCGTCCGGCATCATGGTCGGGCACTACACCATGCGCAACAAGCGGGGCGAGACGTTCGACGTCGCCATCCCCGCCTTCTCGCTCGACTTGCCGGGAATGCGGCGCACCGTCAATTGACGGCCGTCATCCGGCCGCTGCAAACTCCGCCGGGTCGAAGTCATATTGCTTCGAGCAGAATTCGCAGGCGACGTGAATGCTGCCATCCTCGGTGCTGTCCCTGATCTCCTCGGCGGAAAAGCCTTCGAGGATGCCGTGGATCTTCTCCCTCGAGCATGAGCACTGGTCGGCGACCGGCACCCCGCCGAACACGCGGACGCCATGCTCGTGGAAAAGCCGGTAAAGCAGCCGTTCGGCGCCGATCGTCGGATCGATCAGCTCGGTCGGTTCAATAGTACCAACCAGCGCCAGCAGCTCCTGCCAGGAATTGTCGGTCGGGTCGTGGATTTCCTCACGCGGATCGCCGTCGCCACCGGGAAGGTCGGGTACGCGCATGCGCTCCGCCGACTGCGGCAGGAATTGTGCCAGCAGGCCACCGGCCCGCCATTGCTCGCGGGCACCGCCGACGCCGGGCGTCAGAAGCTTGGCAACCGAAAGCCGGAGGTCGGTCGGAATCTGCTCCGACTGGCGGAAATAAGTGCGTGCGGCATCTTCCAGTGTGACGCCGTCGAGCTGGACGATGCCCTGGTAGCGTTGTGTGTGAGCGCCCTGGTCGATGGTCAGCGCCAGGACGCCGCTGCCGAGCAGCGTCTGCGGTGACGTCTCGCCGGCAGAAGTCAAAGCCTGCAGCCGGTCGGCATCGAAGCGGGCATAAGCGCGCAGCGCGTGCGGCGTGGAGAAATCCGCGACCAGCATGTCGACCGGCCCGTCGGTGCGGGTCTGCAGAATGAACTTGCCCTCGAACTTCAGCGAAGTTCCGAGCAATACCGTCAACACACAGGCTTCAGCCAGGAGCCGGGCGACCGGCTCGGGATAGTCGTGGCGGCTGAGAATAGCATCGAGCATCGGCCCGAGCTGGACGGTGCGACCGCGCACGTCGAGCGGGCCGACCTCGAACGGCACGACATGGTCGTCGCCGGCGTAGCCGAATTCGCCGAGCTTGGGTTTATGTTCAGCCAATTGATGAGTTTCCAACATGACAAAGCTCCGGGGCGCGGCGATGCCGCCCTCCGGGGCGCATGCGACGAGACGCGCTCGATTTGCGTGATGCGCCTGAGATAGGCACCACCAACTCCCGGATCAAGGCGGCCCAGATCAAGGCGGCGCAGATCAGGCCGGCCCGGATCACCGCGGCTCGTATCAAGCGCCCAGGCACCAGGCCAAGACCGCCTTCTGGGCATGGAGCCGGTTCTCGGCCTCATCGAACACCACCGAATGCGGTCCGTCGATGACCTCGTCGGTAACCTCCTCACCGCGATGCGCCGGTAGACAGTGCATGAACAGCGCGTCCGGCTTGGCTTTCGCCATCAGTGCCGCATTGACCTGATAGGGCAGGAAGACATTGTGGCCGCGGGCACGGTGCTCCTGGCCCATCGACACCCAGCAGTCGGTGACGATGCAGTCGGCCTCGTGAACGGCCTCCTCGGGCGAACGGCTGAATTTCAGCTTGCCGCCATTGGCTTTCGACCAGTCGACATGCTTCTGGGCCGGTTCGCTGCCCTCGGGCACGGCGACGTTCAGCTTGAAATGGAACCGCGCGGATGCCTCCAGCAGCGAATGCAGCACGTTGTTGCCGTCGCCGGTCCAGGCGATCGTTTTACCGGCCACCGGACCGCGGTGCTCTTCGAAGGTCATGATGTCGGCCATCAGCTGGCAGGGATGGGTCTCGTCGGTCAGCCCGTTGATGACGGGGACCGTAGCGTTTTCCGTCAGTTCCAGCAGCCGGTCATGCGAGGTGGTGCGGATCATGATGGCATCGACATAGCGCGACAGCACCTTGGCCGTGTCGGCAATGGTCTCCGAGCGGCCAAGCTGCATCTCGGTGCCGGTCAGCATGATCGTCTCGCCACCCAACTGCCGCATACCGACGTCGAACGACACGCGCGTGCGCGTCGACGGCTTGTCGAAGATCATCGCCAGCACCTTGCCTTCGAGCGGCTTGCTGCGTTCGCCGGCCTTGAGCCTTGCCTTTCGCACCGCTGCGTCGTCGAGCATGAAGCGCAGATCGCCTTCGGAAACGGCGGAAAGATCGGTGAAATGGCGAAGGGACATCAGAAATTCCAGGATTACTTCGCAGCGGCAGCGACGATGGCATCTGCCAGGCTCTTGGCGCCGGCACGAATGCGCTCGAGCGCTTCGTGGATCTCGGCGTCGGTGACGGTGAGAGGCGGTAGCAGGCGGATAACGTTGTCGCCGGCCGGAACCGTCAAGAGATGCTGGTCACGCAGTGCCACCGTGACCTTGGTGTTGGGCATCGCGCATTTAAGCCCGAGCATCAGGCCGGTGCCCCTGATGCTTTCGATAACATCCGGAAATTCGTCGGCGACGCCAGCGAGCCCCTGCTTCAACAGCAGTGCCTTGCGCCGGACGTCTTCGAGAAAGCCGTCTTCCAGCACCACGTCGAGCACGGCGTTGCCGACCGCCATTGCCAGCGGATTGCCGCCGAAGGTGGTGCCGTGCACGCCGGCGGTCATGCCGACCGCTGCCTCGTCGGTGGCGAGGCAGGCACCCATCGGAAAGCCGCCGCCGATGCCTTTGGCCACCGCCATGAGGTCGGGTGTGACACCCGCCCACTCATGCGCGAACAGCTTTCCGGTGCGGCCGACGCCGCATTGGACCTCGTCGAAAATCAGGAGCAGTCCGTGCTGATCGCAGAGCTGCCTGAGCCGCTTCAGCGATTGCGTCGGCACTTGCCTGATGCCGCCCTCCCCTTGCACCGGCTCGATCAGGATCGCCGCGGTTTCAGGCGTGATCGCCTTCTCGGCGGCATCCACATCGTCGAAGCCGACCTGGTCGAAGCCGTCGACCTTGGGGCCGAAACCTTCCAGATACTTGTACTGGCCGCCGGCGGCGATGGTCGCCAGGGTGCGGCCGTGGAAGGCGCCTTCGAAGGTGATTGTGCGGTAGCGCTCGGGATGGCCCTTGACGAAGTGGTAGCGCCGCGCCGTCTTGATGGCGCATTCGAGCGCCTCTGCGCCGGAATTGGTGAAGAACACCTTGTCGGCGAAGCTTGCGTCGGCCAGCCGCTCGCCGAGCCGGCTCTGTCCAGGAATCTCGTACAGATTGGAGACGTGCCAGAGCTTGGCGGCCTGCTCGGTGAGGGCCGCGACCAGATGCGGATGGCTGTAGCCCAACGAATTCACGGCGATGCCGCCGGCGAAATCGAGATATCGCTCGCCCTTGTCGGTGACCAGCCAGGTGCCTTCACCGTGGTCGAAAGCCAGGGGTGCGCGAACAAAGGTCTCGAAAAGCGCCGAACCGCTCATTATATGCGTCTCCGGAACCGGAAAAATCAAAAAGCCGCCAAAGCGGCGGCCCTTGTGGCTTATCGTGTTTTTCGGCCGTGAAGTCAACGAAAAGGTCGCGCAAGGTCGCGCGGCAAGCCCCCCAGCATAACGCCGGCTCATAAGCGACCGGGCAAGTTGGGGAAAACCGAAAAAACCGATTCGTGTTGGCCTTGGGACTCTTGTCACCGAGTCAGCGCATAAGGTAATTGTAGTAGAGAAATAACTAGATTTCGTGCGGCGGACCTAATCACCCGATATATGTGGTGTCTGCCCGGCAGAAGCCGGGTCGGGAATGGATTCCGATTGCCGCACGTTTCAGCAGGAGCGCGGTCTCATGAACTGGACTGACGAGCGAGTCGAACTTCTCAGAAAATTGTGGTCGGAGGGCCTCAGCGCCAGCCAGATCGCCGCACAGCTTGGCGGGGTCAGCCGCAATGCGGTCATCGGCAAAGTGCACCGGCTGAAACTGTCCGGTCGCGGACGCACGACCGCCTCACCGGCACGCCAGAAGAAGACGGTGCAGGGATCGACGATCCAGAAATCGGTGTCCCGGGCAGCAAGCGCCACGCGCCATGCCACCACCTCGATGTCGATCGGTGCGACCGCGCTCAAGGCGCAGTTCGATGCCGAACCGGTGGCGCGCCACTATATCCGCCCGGTCGAGAACGTCGTCGTGCCGATCTCGCGGCATCTGCAACTTGTCGAACTCAACGAGCGCACTTGCAAATGGCCGAACGGCGATCCGCTTTCGGAAGACTTCCATTTCTGCGGCAACGACGCCGCCGAAACCGGCCCCTACTGCAAGTACCACGCCCGCGTGGCGTTCCAGCCGGCATCGGAGCGGCGGCGGAGCAGATAGTTAGGGGAATAGGGGAGTAAGGCAGTACGGCAGTAGGTGAATTGTAGAGAAGCGCGCTCCCGAAGCGATAGCCTACTGCCCTACTGCCCTACTGCCCTACTGCCCTCCTGCCCTCCTGCCCTCGCTTCAAAGCCACCCATTCTTGCGAAACCGCCAGTAAAGAAACGTGCAGATCAGGGCAATTGCCGCCAGGACGGCCGGGTAGCCATATTCCATCCTCAGTTCCGGCATGTCGCTGAAATTCATGCCGTAAATGCCGGCGAATGCCGTCGGCACGGCCAAGATTGCGGCCCATGAGGCAAGCTTCTTGGAGATCGCCGTCTCCTGGCTTTGACCGACCAGAAGGCTCGCCTCGAAGGCGAAGGCGAGAACCTCACGCAGGCTGTCGATCTTTTCCTGGACAGTGCGGATGTGGTCGGTGACGTCGCGAAACAGCGGGTGCATGGCTGTGTGGATTTGCGGCAGATCGGCGCTGGTGAGCCGCCGGCAGACCTCCACCAGCGGCAGGGCCGCATTACGCAGGCGCAAGAGATCGCGGCGCAGCATATAAAGCCGTTCGATATCGGAGCCGGTCATCGGTTTCAGCAGAACCTTGTCCTCGATCGCCTCGACCTCGTTTTCGATCTGCTCAAGCACCGGCATATAGTTGTCGACGATGAAATCGAGAATGGCGTAGAGGACGAAATCCTCGCCCTTGGCAAGCGAATGCGGGCAGCTTTCCCAATGCTGGCGAACGGCCGCGTAGGAGGTCGACGGGCCATGCCTAACGCTGACAATGTAGCCCGCGCCGACGAACAGATGCGTCTCGCCGAAGGTGACGCGGCTGTCGATCAGCTGCGCCGTGCGGGCAACTATGAACAGGGCATCACCATATTGCTCGATCTTCGGTCGCTGGTGCGGATGCTCGGCGTCCTCGATCGCCAGCTCATGCAGATGGAATTGCGCCTGGACGCGCAGCAACAAATTGCGGTCGGGCTCCAGCAGTCCGATCCAGACCACGTGGCCCGGCTTCCCGGCCCATTCGCCGGCTTCCTCGATCGGAATGTCGGCGATGCGCCGCCCAGCCGTATAGACGCCGCAAGCGATTATACCCGACATCGGCGGCGCAGGAGCAAACTCGCGGACGTATTCCATCGCAGCCTCCTGAAGGCGGGGCCTTCATCGCGGAACTGAGAAGTCGGCGCGTCGAAAGCTTAGCGCAATTTTCTGTCAGGTGGCGAATCCGAAATTCGCATCAGTTCTGAGAGAACTCACTTCGCTGGTTGGGTTGCGGGAAGAATAATCTTGTCCGTCTTGTCGCCCTTCGGACGATCGGCCGGCATCTGATCGCCGGTGACGATATAGTAGATCGTCTCGGCGATGTTGGTAGCGTGGTCGCCGATGCGCTCGATGTTCTTGGCGCAAAACAGGAGATGTGTGCAGGGCGTGATGTTGCGTGGGTCTTCCATCATGTAGGTCAGCAATTCGCGAAACAGAGAGGTGTACATGGCGTCGATCTGGTCGTCGCGGTCGCGCACGAAACCGATTTTCTCCACCGACCGCGACGCGTAGACGTCGAGTACTTCCTTGAGCTGGGTCAGTGCCAGATTGGCCAAAGCCTCGAGGCCGCGGAACAGGCTGTTCGGCTGGCGCCCGTCTGCGACGGCAACCACCCGCTTGGCGACGTTCTTGCCGAGGTCGCCTACCCGTTCGAGGTCAGCCGAGATGCGGATCGCGCCGACGATCTCGCGCAGATCCGTCGCCATCGGCTGGCGTTTGGCGATGATGATGATCGCCTTGTCGTCGATCTCGCGCTGTCCCTCATCCAGAACCAGGTCGTCCCGAATGACTTTCTGGGCAAGCCCCGGATCCGCATTGACCAGCGCCGCGACCGCCTGCTCGACCATGCGCTCGGCATGCCCGCCCATCGCCGCGATGCGCTTCGACAGATATTTCAGCTCCTCGTCATAGGCGCTGACGATATGCACGGATTGCATGGACGAAATGCCTTCCCGGGATCTCGTGGTTGAGTCGTTCCCTCGAATCCCCGCTGATACGCTAGCCGGATGACAGAAAAAAGAAACGGCCCATTATGTGCTAGAGATAGTACTACGTTAGCGAGCCGGCAAATGGACCGTGAACGCCGCACCCTTGCCGACCTCCGACCTGATGGAGAGTCTGGCGTTGTGGCGGGTCAGGATATGCTTGACGATGGACAGGCCAAGGCCGGTGCCCTTCTGGGTTCGGCTGTTCTCGACGTCGATGCGGTAGAAGCGCTCGGTGATGCGCGGGATGTGCTCTTCGGGGATGCCGGGGCCGAAATCCCTGATGGTGACGTCGATGCCTGGTTCGGGATCGCTGTCGCTGCGTATGATCGACACCACGACGCGTCCGCCCGACTGACCATATTTGCAGGCGTTTTCCAGCAGGTTTTCGAAGACCTGGAAAAGCTCGTCCCGATCGCCGGGCACGTCGAGCGGCCCTTCCGCGAAATCACGCTCGATGACGACGCCGTTTTCCTTTGCGAGCGGCCCAAGCGAATCGATGACGCTGTCGATGGCCTGGCGCAGGTCGACCTCGGTTCCCGGCTTGAGATAGGGCTTCATCTCCAAGCGCGACAGCGACAGAAGGTCGTCGATGAGGCGCGCCATGCGGCTGGTCTGGTTCTGCATGATCTGCAGGAACTGCTCGCGCGCCGCGGGGTCGTTGCGGGCCGGCCCGCGCAGCGTCTCGATGAAGCCGGCGATCGAGGCGAGAGGCGTGCGCAGCTCGTGGCTGGCATTGGCAATGAAGTCGGCACGCATTCTGTCGATCCGGCGCGCCTCACTCTGGTCCTTGAACACCAGCACGTAGAGATCCGTGGCATGGCCGACTGAAGACGCGCTCACCCGATAGGCTCGTTCGACCGGCAGCTTTTCTATGTAGTCGACGCTGTCCGAAGCGACGTTGCCCGCCAAGATACTATCCAGCAAGGCCTGCATTTCCGGCGCGCGGAATTTCAGCGACAGCGACATGCCGGGGGCAATCCCGCCGAAGGCGGCAAAGGCAGCGGCGTTGGCGTGGACGATGGCGGCGGAGCGATCGAAAATGATCAGCGGATCGGCAACCGCCGCCGCGAGATATTCGCCGGAAAGTTGTTGCACGCTTGACTCGATGGCCGCGGCATTTTCGGTCGATTGGCGGGCGATGCCGGCCGGCAGCATCGCAGCGGCAACCAGCACGGCGCCAGCCAGCAGCACCACATAGCCAGACATGCCGGCAAAACCATAGACCATCAGAACTGCAACGAGGCCGGCCGCCAGCAGCCAGCGGCTGTTCCACAGCCGCATGGCGACGGCTTGCGCCCTGCCTCTCCGCTCTGTGCCGATGTCGGCCATTTGCGCTCCGTCTGCGGCCACTTCAAGAACTTCTTGCTGGACCGGCGCTAGAGCGCAGTGCGTCCAATTGGACGCACAAAGGACGCTCTACCACTTTATCTGCTGCATCGTTCTTTCCGAAAATCGATTCCGATTTTCGGGCCGATGCAGTAAGGCTCCCAATAGCACGAGTCCGGAAGCTGGAAAGGTTCGCCTCGATGAAAAACGCTAAGGAAAGCCCCGCCGCACCCTCATCGGGGCCGCTGAAGATCATGATCGACGGCAAGGAGAGGGCGTTCGACATCGAGGCCCCCGCGCTTCCCGACTGGGTCGAGGACCGCAAGCTCACCGCCGGCGGTTACCCTTACGACAAGAAGATGAAGAGCGAGGAGTATGACGAGAGGCTAGAGAAGCTGCAGATCGAGCTGGTCAAGGCGCAGGCGTGGCTGCGGTCGACGGGCAAGCGGGCAATGTCGCTGTTCGAGGGGCGCGACGCTGCCGGCAAGGGCGGCACGATCTTCGTTTTGCGCCAGTATCTGAACCCTCGCACGGCGCGCAACGTGGCGCTGACCAAGCCAACGCCCACCGAGCTTGGACAATGGTACTTCCAGCGCTACGTCGACCACTTCCCGACGTCGGGCGAATTCGTCACCTTCGACCGCTCCTGGTATAACCGCGCCGGCGTTGAACCGGTGATGGGATTCTGCACGCCCGAGCAGCACGAGCAATTTCTGAACGAGGTTCCGCATTTCGAGCGGATGATCCGCAACGAGGGCATACATTTCTTCAAATTCTGGCTGAACATCGGCCGGGAAACGCAGCTCGAGCGATTCCACGACCGCCGCTGGAGCCCGCTGAAGAGCTGGAAGTTTTCGCCAATCGACATCGCCGGCATCACCAAATGGGACGAATACACCAAAGCGCGCGACCTGATGGTCGAGCGCACGCACAAGGAGTTCGCGCCCTGGATCATTGTGCGGGCGAACGACAAACGGCGCGCGCGGCTGGCCGTGATGCAGCGCATTCTCCTTTCGCTTCCCTATGACGGCCGCGACCTCGACGTCATCGGCAAGGAGGACAAGAAGATCATCGGCGAAGGGCCGACTTTCCTCGAAAAATAAGCTCACCTCATCGATACGCGGCTCTCATGCCGCCAGCCGGGCAATCCGCTGCAGTCGCTTCAGCGTGGTGTCGTCCTGCAGCGCCTGCTGGAAAAGCGAGATCTCCTGGTCGATGCGGTCGCAGAGCGCGCCGGTGTCGCCCCTAAGCAGGTCGCGCGTCTGTAGCAGCGCCGCGACAGGCTTCTTGGCGAGTTGCCTGGCTCTTGCCAACGTGGCTTCCTCGACGCTGCCGTCCGTCACGATCTCGCCGACAAGGCCCAGTGCCCTGGCATCTTCGGCGGCGAGCGTGTCGCCCAGGCAGAAGAAGCGGAACGCCCCGGCATAGCCGAGCTTCTGCGGCGCCAGAATGCTGGTCGCCGCGTCCGGCACCAGGCCGAAATCGACGAACGGCACCCGAAACGTGCTCTTGCTCGAGGCGATCACCATGTCGCAGTGGAACAGGATGGTGCAACCGACGCCGACGGCGTCGCCGTCGACACAGGCAAGGACCGGTTTCGGGAACGTCGCCAGCGTGCGGAACATATCGGTGACGGCGGCGATCAGTCGCCGATGTTTGGTGGCGTCGAGAAATTCGGAGAAATCGGCACCGAGGCAGAAGCACCCGGCCAAGCCGCGCAGGACCACGACGCGGACGTCGTCGTCGACAGCGGCTTCGTGGAATGTCCTGGCCAGGCTTTCATAGGCCCGCCTGTCCAGCACCGGGCGGCCGTCACCCGACGATACCGTGACGATCAGCGTGTGATTGCGGAATTCTGCTTTTGCGTGAACGTTCATGGCCTCTCTCCAATCTCACGAGGCGCGTCTCTGTCCGAGCATGTCCGGGTACCCTCTGGCCAGCACCGGCGCAAAATGGTTGCGGCGCGAACGCACCACGTCGAGCGTGTGCTCGTTGAAGGTGAGCAGTGTGGCAACCACCTGCTGGTTGCCATAGGTACGCTGGTAACCGAGCGGCGTTGCCAGGAAATGCAGCTGCAGCGCGCGAAGCACCCACATCGGCTCGAATTCGATGATCACCTGATTGACGTTGCGCTTCAGACCCCACTCGACGAAGCCGGCGATCAGCTCGGTGCCGACCGTCGACACGCCGCGCCGACCGTCGCGGAATCCCGGCGCAACCGCATAGCGGGTCAGTTCATAGACATTCGGGCCCGACGGTGGGGTTCCCTCATAAAGGTCCGCCAGCACATCGGTTAGAAGATGTGCCCGGGTCGTCGGCAACATCCGCTGATAACCGGCGAGCTCGCCATTGCGGATGACGATCTGGTGCACTGCCTCGTCGTGGTCGAATTGATCGATCTCGAGGCCATCAGGGCGCTGCAGATCGGTCCATCCCATCTCTTCGACGAAAACTCTGTAACGCAAACGATGAACTGCCTCCCAGAGGTCGGGCCGTTCCATCAATTCCTGGGTCGTGAGGGAAAAAAGCATTTGCCGTCTCCTAGTTTCAATAGGAAGATACGGCCGTGCTTTCCCAAAAAAATTACGCGATCACGCAAGCAAGAATTTCTAGGCCGGCGCGGCCGACCTAGTTAATATAGCCGCGCCTTATCGCTTCCGCGACGGCCTGGACCCGGTTGACGGCACCGAGTTTGCTTTTGGCGTTAAGAAGGTGTTTCTCTGACGTGTGTTCCGAAATGCCGAGAATTTGTGAAATCTCCCATTCGGACTTGCCAACAGCAGCCCATTGCAGGCATTCGCGCTCACGCGGCGTTAATTCGACATGATCGATGGTTTTGCCCGCCATGGTGTGGAGCTGCATTGCGCGGCCAATCGCATAAGTCGAGACCAGCGACACCAACCCGAACTCGGCACTCGACAATTCGACAGCCTCGCCGCCTAGCGACACCATGACGATCTGGCCATCGAGCGTGATTAGCGGGAAGGCCAACCCGTCGCGCAGCTTGAATTCGCCGGCATCGCCCATCACCTCGCCGCCGCTCTTGCCGATGCGGATGCCCTGAGATGCTTCCCGCCACTGGAATGGCGCTTGAAGCTGCTTCATGTGGCTGACGACGGGGTCGTGATCGACGTAGTTGCGCGCGACGTAGCGCTCAAGCCATTCAGCCGGCCAGTCGCAGAGCAGCACATGGTCCTTTTGCTGGTTTCTCGGCGTGCCAGGTTGCGGAACCGTCCCGGCCATCAGCGCCGTCAGCCCGAACCCGCTTGTTACCCCCAGCAGCTTTTCGCAGACGGCGGCGGCTGTGCCGGCGTGCTGCAACTGATCTATCAACTCCAGCGTACGATCGAAATGACCCATCGCAACATCTACCCCATGTTGCCTTCCGCTCTTGAGGCCAATGGCAGTGATCAACCCGCACCACGCCATCAACCCCGGACTGCAAAGCTGCCTCCCCTGTGCGTCCTACTGCTCCTCTTCAGCCGGCATCACGCAGTCACTTGCAAACTCACTAAACAATATCCCTAAATTGCAATGATGAAACCAAAAACCGTCGTACCTGTGTTTTTTTCGTACAAAAACCTGTGTTATTTCGTACGAAAGGCGGGGCAAGACCGGACGGAGTCGTCGCGTGGCGTTTCGGCGCATATCCATTTCATTGATCTTGATATTGATCGGAGCGCAATCGCTTGCGGCTGCTGCGCTCGCCGCGGAGCCGCAGGTGCCGGTGTTCTGGGACGCCAAGGAGCGGCTGCCAAAGCCGGACCTTTCGATGCTGCCGCGGCTGCGATTCCTGACCACCACGGATTTCCCGCCGTTCAATTTCCTCGATGGGGCAGGCCGGCTGTCGGGCTTCCATGTCGACCTGGCGCGCGCCATCTGCGCCGAGCTCGGCATTGCCGAAAAATGCCAGATCCAGGCGCTGCCCTGGGCCGAGCTCGAAGGTGCGCTCGGGAAAGGCGAGGGCGAAGCGATCATTGCCGGCATCGCCGCGACGCCGGAGTCGCGGTCGAAATACGCATTTTCACGCTCCTACCTGCAATTTCCGGCACGCTTCATCATGCTGAAGACACAGGCGCTGACCGAACCAATGTTCGACAAGCTGCGCAGCAAGCGTGTCGGCGTGATCGCCGGCTCCGCGCACGAGCGGATGCTGCGCGATTATTTCGGCGACGTCCAAATCGTCCCGTTCGCAAAGCCGGAGGAGCTTTATGGCGAGCTGAAAGCCGGCAAGATCGACGCCGCCTTCGGCGACGGCATGCGTTTCGCCTTCTGGCTCGGCGGTTCGGATGCAGCGGGCTGCTGCCGCTTTGCCGGCGGCCCCTATCTGGCGCCCGAATATCTCGGCTCAGGCATGGCAATCGCCACCAGGGCCGACGATCCGGCACTGGCCGCCGCTTTCGACTACGCGCTGCAGGAAATCTCGGTGAAAGGCACGTTCGCCGAGTTCTATCTGCGCTATTTTCCCGTCAGTTTTTTCTGAGCTTGGCCGCCGGCTCAGGTCAGCGTGCGAAGGCGGGCCTTGGCGGCTCGCGCAATGGCGGCGACCGTCAGCGCATCGAGGTCGAGTTCCCGGCGGACGAGCTGCAGGACGCGCACCTCCTCCAGGCGCATTTCGAGATCGACAGCTGCGACCTCGAAGGCGGCGGCATAGGCGGTGTCACGCAGGCGTTCGGGCAGCGCCTCGGCGACGCGCGCCAGGACGCCCTCCAGCCCATCCTTTTCATGCAGCATTTTCTGGCAGGCCTGGGCGACCTCGACCAGCCGCTCCTGGTTGAAATCCTCAAACACCGGCCAGGATCGAACGACGTCGCCGATCCGCGCCAGTTCGACGTCGGTCATGTCGCGGTCTGACGCCGAGGTGATGACCATCAGGTAGATCATGGCTTCGTGTGGCGACAATGGCATTTACAACTCCTTGAGACGGTCCCGAAGTTAGGAACGAGGGACCGGCGCCGCAAGGAAAAACAGCCGCGATCGTTGGCGCTCCGATCACGCCTTGGAACTTGATCCATCCTGACTATCGGGACGGGGGCTCTTAATCTTCTTGCCTGATCACGGTGCTGCCCGAAAACCGGGTTCCACTTTTCGGGATCATGGTCTAGAGCATGCGGCTGCCGGCATGGATGCTGGCAAAGTTGCAGGAATAGCATCATGGCCGAACAACAGCCGATCGATCTCAGCCCGGAAGTCCTCGCCGCCGCCGCCGAAAGCAAGGCGTGGCCATTCGAGGAAGCGAAAAAGATCGTCGCCCGCTACGCGAGCAGCGGCTACCCGGAAACGGTGCTGTTCGAGACCGGCTACGGCCCGTCCGGCCTGCCGCACATCGGCACGTTCGGCGAGGTGGCGCGCACATCTATGGTGCGCCACGCCTTCCGCGTGCTGACTGAAGACAAGGTCAAGACGCGGCTGCTGTGCTTCTCCGACGACATGGACGGATTGCGCAAGGTGCCGGACAATGTGCCTAACAAGGACATGCTGCGCGCCTATCTCGGCAAGCCGCTGACCAGGATACCGGACCCGTTCTCCAATGAGTATCCGTCCTTCGGCGCCGCCAATAACGCACGGCTGCGCGCTTTCCTCGACCGTTTCGGCTTCGATTACGAATTCGCTTCCTCGACCGACTATTATACTTCCGGCCGCTTCGACGCGACGCTGCTCAAGATGCTCGAGCGCTTCGATAAGGTGATGGCAATTATGCTGCCGTCGCTGCGCGAGGAGCGGGCGCTGAGCTATTCGCCCTTCCTGCCGATCCATCCCAAGACCGGCATCGTCATGCAAGTCGCGATCGACGAGCGCAAGCTCGACGCCGGCACCATCGTGTGGCGCGACCCGGACACCGGCGAGCGCTTCGAGACGCCGGTGACCGGCGGTCATGCCAAGCTGCAATGGAAGCCAGATTGGGCGATGCGCTGGGCAGCACTCGGCGTCGATTACGAGATGTCCGGCAAGGATCTGATCGATTCCGTCAAGCTCGCCGGGCAGATTTGCCGCGCGCTCGATGCTCCGGCACCGGAGGGCTTCAATTATGAGCTGTTCCTCGATGAGAACGGCCAGAAGATCTCGAAGTCGAAGGGCAATGGGCTGACCATCGACGAGTGGCTGACTTACGCGCCGACCGAGAGCCTTAGCCTTTATATGTTCCAGCGCCCGCGAACCGCGAAGAAGCTTTATTTCGACGTCATCCCGAGGGCGGTAGACGAATATTACACGTTCCTCTCTGCCTATCAGAGGCAGGACTGGAAGGAGCGGCTGGGCAATCCGGTCTGGCACATGCATGACGGCAATCCCCCGGCAGTCGACCTGCCGGTTCCGTTCTCGCTGCTGCTCAACCTGGTCAGCGCCTCGAATGCGCAGAACAGGGACGTGCTGTGGGGTTTCATTTCGCGCCACGCGCCGGGTGTGACGCCGACAACCCATCCCGAGCTCGACCGGCTGGCCGAATATGCCATCCGCTATTTCGACGATTTCGTGAAGCCGGCGAAAGTGTACCGTGCTGCCGACGCGGTCGAGCGCGAGGCGCTGACCAAGCTTTCGGAAGCGCTCGCCGCGCTGCCGGCTGATGCCGACAGCGAGGCAATCCAGAACGCTGCCCTCAATGTTGCGCGCAAGATCGAGCGCTACCAGGATCATTCCAAGCAGAGCCCGGAGGGCGGACCCGGTGTCTCCGTCGCCTTCTTCCAGATGATCTATCAGGTGCTGATAGGTCAGGAACGCGGGCCGCGCTTCGGCTCCTTCGCCGCGCTCTACGGCATCGCCGAAACGCGCGAGCTCATTCAGCGGGCGCTGGCTGGTCAGCTGGCGGCATGAGGACGCCGTCTTGCTCCTCCAGGATCGAGCTAGGCGCTACAGGCGCGGATCGCGACGCAGCAGCCGGGAGCGGCGGCAGGCCTGAAACGCTCGGCGGCGGCCCGAAGACGCCTTTTTTTGCTGCACGCGCCTTCTCGCCGGCTTCTGCGTAAGGGCCGCCCTTGGCGGCGCGCGCCCAGCCATTTTCGACCAGCCATTGGCCGATATCCTGATTGCCGATCCGGCACTCGGCGGCGATCAGATCACGACCGCCTTCGGGCGGCACGGCACAGACCACCGCACGACTGCGGAGAAAGGCGCGGAAGGCCGTTCGCGCCCGAATGCCGCAATTCCAGGACTCGCCGCCGTCGGTGCAAGTCTCCTCCTGCTTGACGATGTCGATACCGGAAACCGCAATCGAATAGCCCTTTACTTCGATGACCCCGGCGGCCGACGCGACTGGCTGGAATAGTTTCGTGCCTTTCCAGTCGTCGGGCATTTTCGTTTTTGGCGGCTTGGGCGGTCCGGCCAATGCCAGATCGCTCAACGGGGCGCGCGGCTCTATCCGTTCAAGCTCGTTGGAACCGAGCTGCGGCGGCACCACGATTTCTGGATCGATTGCCCTCGAATGCGCCGCCTGCTTGGCCGGCACTGGCTTCGGGATGGCCGACGTAGCCGGCGCGGCGGGCTGCGGTTCAACGCCGACCTGGATTTGCTCCCAGGGGCCGCCGCTTTCGCTCTGGACGGCGCGGCCGGCGGCGACAATTGCCGTGGCCATCGCCGGGATCGCCAGAACAGCCAAGGCAAGGTGAGGCAGACGCACCGGCCCCGCGCCTACTGGCTTGCCCAGACAATCCGCGCCACCCATTCGACATCGCGCATGGGGATGTCGCGGTCCGGGTGATCGGGATTGAGGGAGACCAGCGCGATTGACCTCGGTGTCTGGCCGTCGAGCACCTTGGCCATCACCTCGCCGGCATTGGTCTTGACGACGACGCGATCACCCTTTCGTATGGTAGCCCCTGGCTCGACGATCAGGACATCGCCATTGCGATAGAGCGGCAGCATGGAATCGCCCTGGACCTTCAAGGCATAGGAGGTTTCGGTTGCCCGTGCCGGAAGCTCGATCAGGTCCCATCCCTGCCCCGCTGGAAACCCGGCGTCGTCGAAGAAGCCACCGGCGCCCGCCTGGGCGAAGCCGAGCAGCGGCACCGACGATCTCTGCACGGGTAGTGCGCCGGAATGACTCCGACCCTCGACCAGCCCCGCAAATTCATCCAGCGAGGCGCCGGTTGCCTCGATGATCTTGGCCAGCGATTCGGTCGACGGCCAGCGCGGCCGTCCATCTGAGGACAGCCGCTTCGATTTGTTGAAGGCGGTCGAGTCGAGGCCAGCGCGCCTGGCCAGTCCAGAGGCCGAAAGCGAATAACGCTCGGCAAGAGCGTCGATGGCGGCCCAAACGCGGTCGTGCGAGAGCACCTTGCTCTTCCTTCGAAACAGGAAAAAATACCTTCCCTGTTCTATCCCTTGGCCGCCATCTTGTCCACCGCCGAAGACGGGGTCAGGCTGCCTCCTTGGCCTCGTCTCTGGTATAGGGATCGAAGCGCTCGTAGAAGGTCTCGCCCTTCTCGGCCATATCAAGCAGCAGCTTCGGCGCCTTGAACTCGGTGCCGTATTTCTTCTGCAGGCGCTTGGCGAGTTTGACGAATTTCTTCGCGCCGATGCCGTCGATGTAGGACAGTGCACCGCCTGTATAGGGCGCGAAGCCGAAGGCCAGGATCGAGCCGACATCGGCCTCGCGTGGGTCGGTAACGATGCCCTCTTCCATCACCCGTACCGCCTCAAGCGCGATGGTGACCAACAGCCGCTGCTTCAGTTCCTCATAATCGACCTGCTCCGGCGCCAGCTGCGGGTAGAGATCCCTGAGGCCTGGCCACAGCTTCTTCTTGGCCGGTTTTGCCGGATAGTCATAGAAGCCCTTGCCGTTCTTGCGGCCCAAGCGACTATGCGTGTCGACCATCGTGTTGATCAGCGCCATCTGCTTCGGATCGACCGCCTTGTCGCCGAGGTCGCGCATGGTCTGCTTCATGATCTTCTGGGCAAGGTCGATCGCCGTCTCGTCGGTCAACGCCAAAGGACCGACCGGCATGCCGGCGGCCTTGGCCGCGTTCTCGATCATTGGCGCCGGAACACCTTCGATCAGCATCTTGTAGGCCTCCGACATGTAGCGCAGCACGCAGCGATTAACATAGAAGCCGCGCGTATCGTTGACGACAATCGGCGTTTTCTTGATGGCACGGACAAAGTCGATCGCGGTTGCCAACGCCTTGTCGCCGGTCTTCTTGCCGAGGATGATCTCGATCAGCATCATCTTGTCGACCGGCGAGAAGAAATGGATGCCGATGAAATTCTTCGGCCGCGCCGAATTCCTGGCCAGCGATGTAATCGGTATGGTCGACGTATTCGAGGCGAAGATCGCCGACGGCTTGAGCACAGCCTCGGCCTGTTCGGTGGCACCCTTCTTTACGGCCGAATCCTCGAATACCGCCTCGACCACAAGATCGCAGCCGGCGAGATCCGCATAGTCGGCCGTCGGCGTGATTAGCGACAGCAACTGATACTTGTCCTGCGGCTTGGCACGGCCCTTCTTTACCTGATCCGAGATCAGGTTGTCGGAATGCGCCTTGCCCTTGGCGGCGGACTCCATGTCGCGGTCGAGCAGCACCACCGGAATGCCGGCCTTGGCCGTCACATAGGCTATACCGGCGCCCATGAAGCCGGCGCCGAGTACGCCGATCTTCTTGAACTTCGTTTCCGGCACACCGGCCGGGCGGCGCGCGCCCTTGTTCAGTTCCTGCAGCGACACGAACAGCGAACGGATCATCGCTGCCGCTTCCCTGGTCTGCATAATCTCGGTGAAATAGCGTTGCTCGATCCGCAAGGCGGTGTCGAACGGTACCAACAGGCCCTCATAGACGCATTTCAGGATGGCGGCAGCGGCGGGATAATTGCCATAGGTCTCTCGGCGCAGAATGGCGATGGCCGGCGGCCACAGATTGGCACCGGCCACCGAATAGATCGGGGCGCCGGGCAGCTTGAAGCCCTTTTCATCCCATGGCGCCACCGGTTTCAAGCCGTTCCTGATCATCGCCTTGGCGGTTTCGACCAGCTTGTCCGGCTCGGCAATCTCATGGATCAGGCCCATCGACTTGGCCTTCTGAGGCGACAGCGTCTGGCCGGACGTCAGCATTTGCAGCGCCTGCTGCTGGTCGGTCAGCCGTGGCACGCGCTGGGTGCCGCCGGCCCCCGGAAAAATGCCGATCTTCACTTCGGGAAGCGCCATCCTCACTTTGTCTGAATCGGCCGCGACACGGCCATGGCAGGCGAGCGACAATTCGAACGCGCCACCCATGCATGTGCCGTTGATCGCCGAAACCCATGGCTTTCCCGAAGTTTCCAGCTTACGGAACAGGCCGTTCATGGTGCCCGCATTGTCGAACAGCGCCTTGGTCGCCTTCTCCGGGTCCTTCGCCTTGTCGGCGGCGAAGGTCGCCAGCATCTTCTGCAGCATGGTGATGTCGGCGCCGCCCGAGAACGTATCCTTGCCGGAGGTGATCACCGCGCCCTTTATCGCTGCATCGCTCGCCACTTTGTCGACGATGGTATTCAGTTCGAGCATCACCTCTTCGGTGAAGACGTTCATCGAACGGTCCGGCATGTCCCAGGTGACCAGCGCAATGCCGTCGGCGTCGATGTCGAGGGTGAAATTGGTGTAGCTCATCATCTCTCTCCGTCAGACGCGTTCGATGATCGTTGCAGTGCCCATGCCGGCGCCGATGCAAAGCGTCACCAGCGCGGTGTTGAGGTCGCGGCGTTCCAATTCGTCCAGCACCGTACCGAAGATCATCGCACCGGTGGCGCCGAGCGGATGGCCCATGGCGATGGCCCCACCATTGACGTTGATCCGGTCATGCGGAATGTCGAAAGCCTGCATGTAGCGCAGCACCACCGAAGCGAAGGCCTCGTTGAGCTCGAACAGGTCGATGTCCGACAGCTTCATCTTCGCCCGCTTCAACAGCTTCTCGGTGACGTCGACGGGGCCGGTCAGCATCAGCACCGGTTCGGAGCCGATGTTGGCGAACGCACGGATGCGTGCGCGCGGCTTGAGGCCGAGCGTCTTTCCCGCCTTTTTCGAGCCGAGCAGCACGGCCGCCGCGCCATCGACGATGCCGGAGGAATTGCCGGCATGGTGGACGTGGTTGACCTGTTCCACCTCGGGATGCTTCTGCACGGCGACGGCGTCGAAGCCGCCCATTTCGCCGGGCATGACGAAGGACGGGTTGAGCGCGGCCAGCGACTGCATGTCGGTCGAGGGCCGCATATGTTCGTCATGGTCGAGGATGGTCAGGCCGTTCTGGTCCTTGACCGAGATCACCGAATTCTTGAAGCGGCCCTCGCCCCACGCCTTGGCGGCACGCTTCTGGCTTTCGACCGCGTAGGCATCGACGTCGTCGCGCGAAAAGCCGTATTTGGTGGCGATCAGGTCGGCCGAGATTCCTTGCGGCACGAACCAGCCGGGCAGGCCGACCGATGGGTCCATGAACCAGGCGCCGCCGGAGGCGCCCATGCCGACGCGCGACATCGATTCGACGCCACCGGCAATGACGATCTCGTCGGCGCCCTGCGCGATCTTGGCGGCGCCGAAATTGATGGCGTCGAGGCCCGAGGCGCAGAAGCGCGATATCTGCATGCCAGGCGCCTTGGTGTCGTAGCCGGCCTCGAAAGCGGCGGCACGTGGAATGACCGCACCCGCCTCGCCAACCGGATCGACACAACCGAAGATGATGTCGTCGACGGTGCCGGTGTCCAGCCCGTTGCGGTCGCGGATGGCCTCGAGCACCTTGGCGCCGAGCCGCACCGCCGGCACTTCGTGCAGCGAGCCATCCTTCTTGCCCCTGCCGCGCGGCGTGCGCACGGCATCATAGACATAAGCTTCGGCCATTTTCCTGCTCCTTGGGTTTGCTGAAACTCGCTCAGAGCGAGCGCCCGATCAGCAATTTCATGATCTCGTTGGTGCCGCCGTAGATGCGCTGGACGCGGGCGTCGCGGAACATGCGCGCAATCGGATATTCATTCATGTAGCCATAGCCGCCATGCAATTGAAGGCATTCGTCGACGACTTTTCCTTGCAGGTCCGACAGCCAGTATTTGGCCATAGACGCGGTCACCGGGTCGAGGCCGCCGTTAATGTGACGGGCAACGCAGTCATTGTAGAAGACGCGGCCGATGGTCGCCTCGGTCTTCAATTCGGCAAGCTTGAACTGGGTGTTCTGGAATTCGATGATGGGCTTGCCGAAGGCCTTGCGCTCCTTGACGTAGTCGATGGTAAGCGCCAAGGCCCGCTCGACCATGGCGATAGCAGTGGTGCCGATCTGCAGCCGCTCCTGCGGCAATTGTTGCATCAACTGGACGAAGCCCTGGCCTTCGTCGTTGCCGAGCAGGTTCGAGGTCGGCACACGTACGTCGTTGAAGAACAGTTCCGACGTGTCGTTGGCCTTGAGGCCGATCTTGTCGAGGTTGCGGCCGCGCTCGAAACCTTCCACCTCGTCAGTCTCGACGACGATCAGCGAGATGCCCTTGGCGCCCTTCTCAGGATCGGTCTTGGCAACGACGATGATGAAATTGGCGAGCTGGCCGTTGGTGATAAAGGTCTTCGAGCCGTTGAGCTTGTACTGGTTGCCGTCCTTTTCGGCGCGCGTCTTGACGCTCTGAAGGTCGGAGCCCGCACCGGGCTCGGTCATGGCGATGGCGCCGATCAGCTCGCCGGTCGCCAGCCTCGGCAGCCATTTCTTCTTCTGCTCGTCCGAGCCGTAATGGAGGATGTAGGGGGCAACGATCGAATTGTGCAGGCCAATGCCGAACCCGTCGACGCCGACATGGCCGATCGCCTCGATGATGGCGCTCTCATGCGCGAAGGTGCCGCCCGATCCGCCATATTCCTCCGGCATAGAGGCGCAGAGCAGGCCGGCAGCACCCGCCTTCAGCCAGCTCTCGCGGTCGACCATTTCGTTCTTCTCGAACTCGTCGTAACGCGGCGCGATCTCTTCCGACATGAAGCGGTGCGCCATGTCGTAAAGCATGCCGACCTCGTCCGCCGCCCAGGCGGGCTTGGGAAGGCCAAGGATTTCGGCGGGGTGGGTCATGGTTTCTCCCTCGCGCCGACGTTCCCCTCCCCCTCGAGGGGAGGGTGGCCGCGAAGCGGCCGGGTGGGGTCGCCGATGACTTGCTCGACCTTACCTTTTACAACCTGCGCCATGTGCCACGGCATTGCGATCATTTTCCTCCAAGGCATGCACCAGAATGGAGGTCGGCGCACTGCACGCAGGACCCCTCCCGGCCCTTCGGGCCACCATCCCCTCGAGCGGGAGGGAGACGCCGAACCTAGAACGCTTCCGCCGGCAGTGCCATCAATGTGTCGGCGCCGCTGGAGATGCGGGCAAGATGCGCCGACGTCTCCGGCATGATCCGCTCCATGAAGAAGTGCGCCGTCACCAGCTTGTTGTCGTAGAAGGACGAAGCGCCGTCGGCGCCGTTCGCCAATTTCGCTGCGGCCACCTTGGCCATCTGCGCCCACATATAGCCCAGCGCCACCAGGCCGAAGAGATGCATGTAATCGGTCGAGGCGGCACCGGCGTTATCGGGCTTGGCCATGCCGTTCTGCACCAGCCACATCGTCGCCGTCTGCAGATCGTTGAGGCCCTTCTTCAGCGCCTTGGTGAAGGGCGCCATCGTCTCGTCGGTGCGGTTTTCCTCGCAGAACTCTCCGACTTCCTTAAAGAAAGCCTGGACCGCGCGGCCGCCATTCAAGGCCAGCTTGCGGCCGACGAGGTCGAGCGCCTGGATGCCGTTGGCACCCTCATAGATCATGGCGATGCGCGCATCGCGGACGAACTGGCTCATGCCGTGCTCTTCTATATAGCCGTGGCCGCCGAAGACCTGCTGCGCCATTACCGCATGATCGAACCCCTTGTCGGTGAGCACGCCTTTGACCACCGGCGTCATCAGGCCGGTGTAGTCGTCTGCGACCTGGCGATCTTTGTCGTCACCGGAGCGGTGAGCGATGTCGGACTTGATCGCCGTCCACAGCGCCAGCGCGCGGCCGGCCTCGTTGAAAGCCTTCATGGTCATCAGGCTGCGGCGGATGTCCGGATGGACGATGATCGGATCGGCCTTCCTGTCCGGCGCCTTCGGCCCTGACAGCGAGCGGCCCTGCAGACGATCCTTGGCGTAGGAAACCGCATTCTGGTAGGCAACCTCAGATAGCGAAAGTCCCTGCAGGGCGACGCCAAGCCGCGCCTCATTCATCATGGTGAACATTGCTTTCAGCCCGCCATTGGCCTCGCCGAGCAGCGTGCCTTCAGCGTCGTCGTAATTCATGACGCAGGTCGAGTTGCCATGGATACCCATCTTCTCCTCGATCGAGCCACAGGAGACGGTGTTCTTCTCGCCCGGATTGCCTGAGGCATCGAGCTTGAGCTTCGGCACGATGAACAGCGAGATGCCCTTCACGCCATCCGGCGCGCCCTCGATACGGGCCAGCACCAGGTGGACGATATTGTCCGACATGTCATGCTCGCCGGCCGAGATGAAGATCTTCTGACCGGAGATCCTGTAGGTGCCGTCGCCATTTGGGACGGCCTTGGTGCGCAGCAAGCCAAGATCGGTTCCGCAGTGTGGCTCGGTCAGGTTCATGGTGCCGGTCCAGGCGCCCTCGACCAGCTTCGGCAACCATGTTGCCTTCTGCTCTTTGGTGCCATGGGTGATGATCGCAGCGATCGCGCCTTGCGTCAGGCCGGCATACATCATCAGCGACATATTGGCCGACACCATGTATTCGGCAACCGCAGTGTGCACCGCGTAGGGCAAGCCTTGCCCGCCAAACTCGACAGGTGCCGCGAGCCCCATCCAGCCGCCTTCGCGATACTGGTCGAAAGCTTCCTTGAAGCCTTTCGGCGTCGTTACCGAACCGTCGTCATGGCGCATGCAGCCTTCCACGTCGCCAACGCGGTTCAGCGGCTGCATCACGTTTTCGGCGAGCTTCGCGCCCTCGGCAAGGATGGCCTCGAGCACATCCGGCGTCGCGTCGGAAAATCCGGGAAGATTGGAATAACGCCGATATCCCAGCACTTCGTTCAGCACGAACAGCGTGTCCCGGACCGGCGCTCTGTAGATCGGCATGCGTTTCCTCCACCATGCGGTCTTGGCCCAGCCCCAGCATATGAGGATGGCAGACGGACCAACGTTGTGGTCGAGATAACAAATATTGACGTTTGCGTAAACGTCAATTCGGCGGTGCGTCAAATTTTCCCCCGCGCGCCAGGACGACAAACGACAAAGCACGGCAAACGACGAAGAACCGCGCAGCGAAAGCCACGCGGCTCTTATTCGTCACAAATCGAAAGCTTAGTTTAGCTCGCTACGCTGGCCTGCGGCGTCGAGCGCTCGATCAGCATTTGCCGGACGGTCGACATCGAAGCACTCAGTTCGCTGATGGCGTCGTCGATCAGCGCCCGCTGCTTCTGCAGACGGGCAAGCTGCTTCTCCGACTTGTCGAGCGCCAGCCGCAATTGCTTGGTGTTGGAGCCGTTCGGATCATAGAGGTCCATCATCTGCTTGACGTCGCGCAGCGAGAACCCGACCTTGCGGCCAAGCAGGATCAGCTTCAGCCGGGCCCTGTCGCGGCGTGTATAGAGACGGGTCGAGCCGTCGCGCTGCGGGTTGAGCAGACCCTTGTCCTCATAGAAACGCAGCGTACGCAGCGTCACTCCGTATTTCTTGGCCATTTCGCCGATGCGGACAAGCTCTTCACCGGCTTCGCTCGACATATCGTTGGTGTTGGCCGCGGCTTGGCCGGGCGAAATAAGTTTCATGGTCACTGGCTTTCCCCGTCTGGTGGCGTCGCGGTCGCGGACCTTGCGTCGCCTGAGTGAAAGCGGGGGCGTACTTCCACTCGTGGTTTCAACAAACAAATCGCAAACGGCGTAATCCGCTCATTTACGTTTACGTCAATTCTATATCGATAGCCGCCTCACCACGCAAGAGCGTTCTGGTCTTGCAACTTTATGCCGCAGCACCAGCGGACAACCTAAAAGGTCGTTGCCGATTTCGGGAGCGATCATGCGGCTGATCAAAATTCTACAACGTCTTTTGCGCGTCCAAAAAAGACACCCGGCGCCGTCGGCGGCCAGCCGACAAAGTTGCAACTTCTTAAGCTTGGTTAACGCGTTGTTTACCACGTTGGGGCGAAATGTGCGCATGTCGGTTACCCGTGTCTATCCTGTACTGAATTTTTCACGGTTTTTCGGAGCGCGGATGAGACCCGGGAAGCTCGTCTTCCACTGCAACAAGCCAAGCAGTCGCCTTCGTCCCGGCAGGACTTTGGGAACCTGGTGAAAGCCAGCAATTCTGAAACGGGCGCATTGATGAACAGCAAGCGGTCCTACCTCGATACACTCAACGCCGGCAGGCAACGCCGGCCGCACACGACGCTTGAAGAGCTCAACCGCTCCCTGGAAACTCTGGAGCAGCGGCTGGAGCGGACGCGCGAGGAGACGGCAAGCCACCCCGATCCGCGCCGACCAGCGGCAGAACCACGCTATCCCAGCGCCCAACCCTATGGCCAGCAGCGCCGGTATGAGGATCCACGCGCGCAGCGGCCGAAAGGTCCAGCAGCGGCTTTCGACCAGAATTACCAGGCGATCGCCCGCGATATCGACCGGGTACGCGGCCAGGAGGACAGCGTCGCCCTAGCCGGCAAGATCGCCGGGGAATTGCGCGGCCTGCGCGAAGACTTGCGCCAGCAGATGACCTCCGGCCTGCAACGCGAGTTCGAGGTACTAAGCAAGAATATTGGGCGAGCCTTCCAGTCAAATGGCGGCGGCAAAGGCAGCGCCGAACTCAGCGTCGAATTCGAGCGGCTTTCCGGCGCCATCCAGACACTGGCCGAAAAAAGCGACGACAGAAGCGTCAATATGCTGCGGCTCGAGCTTGAGCAGGTCAAAGCCGCGCTCGATACGCTGGCGCGCGAGGAGAGCGTGCAGGCGGTCGGACGCCGCTGGGACGATTTCGACCGCCGCTGGAACGCTTTCGAGGATCGCGTCGAGGCCGATCAGCGCAAGCGTTCCGATGCACCCGGCCTGTCGGCGCTGACGGAGCGGCTCGAACAGATCAGCAATGCCGTCAGCAATCTGCCGGAATCGCTGTCGCTGCGCTCGCTCGAGGAAAAGGTCCGCACGCTTGCCGGAGCGGTCGACCATTTCGCCCGCCAGCAGGACAATCGCGGCGGCGACACATTCAGTCAGATCGACGAGCGGCTCGACGAGATTTCCCGCGCGATCGTCGCCTCGACGGTTGCCGCGCAAGCCAATTCGTTCGACCCCGAGCCCTTCGAACGCATCGAGAAGCGGATCGATTCACTGGCCCAGCAAATCGAAGAAGTGTCGCAGGATCGTCCGGGTCGGGAGGTCATCGACCGTCTCAACACATTGTCGAGCCGCGTGGATGAACTGGCCGGCCGAGCCAATCTGCCGGAACAGGCGATGGAGCGCCTTGCCAGGCAAGTCGCGCTTATTGCCGACAAGATCGACCACGCGCCTGCCATGCCCGACGCCGACTACATCTTCCAGGGGCTCGAGCAGCGCTTCGACGTGCTGTCCAGCATGATGGAACGTCGCCAGGGCGACGCAATCGAACAAGGCAACATGCTGTTTCGCGACCTTGAGCGCCGGTTGGACGAGGTCGCCGACAGGCTGGACCAGCGCATGCCGCAGGTCGATAGCGCCGGCATTATGGATGCTATCGACGCCCGCTTCACCGCGCTGGCCAAGCGGATTGAGACGCGCGTTCCAGATCCCGCCAACGAGGCGGCGATCCGTGGCCTGGAGAGCCGGCTCGAAGACATCTCAAGCCGGCTGGATTCGTCCGCGGCGCAGGTCGCCAGCATCGACCCGGCGTTGATCCGCAGCCTTGAAGCGCAGGTCGCCGGCCTGACGGCGCATCTTTCCAAGCCCGGCACGCCGCTGCCGGAATTCGACGACATCAGCCCGCGTCTCAACGAAATCGAGAAGTCGCTGGCCGGAACCCGCGATTCCATCCTCGGCGCGGCGCGCGAGGCGGCTGAGAGCGCCGTCCGCTCACTGGCCGGATCAAGCGCCAACACGGCGGCCGTTACCGGCCTCGCCCAGGACCTGAAGACGCTCGAGGCACTGACGCGCCGTTCGGACGAGCGCAATTCGAGAACGTTCGAGGCTATCCACGATACGCTGCTCAAGATCGTTGACAGGCTTGGTTCATTGGAGACGGGCGAACCGGCAAGCGCGGAGTTGAGCAAGCGTTTCGGCCGGCCATCCAAGATCTCGGTGCAGGACGCACCGTCGATGGACCTCGACCAGCCGCTGCCGTTGACGGGCAGCATGGCCGATCTCGACGGCCGCGCCGCGGCGCTCGTGCGCGACGAGCCAGGTCCGCGTACGCCAGCCGAGGCCGCCGCCGCAGCAGCCCTGGCGGCTCTCGGTTCAGACACGACGCGTGAAAAAACCGAGCAAGGCGGCGGCAGGAAATCGATGTTAGGCGGGCTGGCGCGCGCCTTGAAGGGCAAGAAGGACGCCGAGATGCCGCCGCTTGCAGGCTCGGCGCAGAGCGCCGAGATACCGAGCGTCGATCTCGACGAGCCCCTCGACCCCAAGCTCGCCAACCGGCCACTGGAACCCGGCTCCGGCGCACCCGACCTCAGCGCCATCATGAAGCGCGTGCGCGACGAGCGCGGGCAGCCGACCCGGGAAGGCGGCGCTGAGGCGGCGAAATCGGACTTCATCGCGGCAGCCAGACGGGCTGCGCAAGCGGCGGCCGCCGAGGCGGACGCCCTCAAGCGCCAGTCGACGATGAAAGGCCCGGTCAAGGCACTCAGGATCGGCGACCTGCTCAAGGCGCGGCGCAAGCCGATCCTGATGGGGGCAATCGCCATCATGCTGGCGCTTGCCGGCCTGCAACTGGGCAAAGCCTTCTTCTCCGACCCGGTCGAAGTCACCAACAATGAGGCGGCACCGGCCGTGGCCGTACAGCCGGTGGAAACCGCTTTGGCCAGCGTTGCCAGCGAGCCGAAGGCGGACGCGCAGACGACAACACAGGAGAGCGCGCCGTCGCCCACCGTCAGGCAGGCAGAGCCATCCGCATCGATGACCAAGGACGACACGGCGGCGCAAACCGGCCCCGCTACACCGGCAGCCGAGACATCGACGGCGCCCTCGGCTTCCGCGGCGCCTGCTGACCTGGCGGCGCAAGACACCGCGGCCGCAGTGCCCGCGCCGGCAGCGGCGACGGCCAGCGACGCCGAGCCAATGGCTGCCGCGCCTGCTATAGCCACCACTGCGACGCAGGACACGACCGGCACGGTGCCGCCGGCGGATGCTGCCGCGGCAGGCGTTGCCAAGATCGACGTTCCGGCCGATGCGGGTCCGGCCGCCCTGCGCGATGCAGCGGCCGGCGGCGACGCCAAGGCGCTGTTCGAGATCGGCTCGCGCTACGCCGAGTCTCGCGGCGTCAAAGAAGACATGGCGGCGGCGGCCAAATGGTATGAGAAAGCTGCCGAACTCGGTTTCGTACCGGCAGAATACCGCATCGGCAATTTCTACGAGAAGGGCGTCGGCGTCGCACGCGACATCAAGAAAGCGAAAACCTGGTACCAGCTTGCCGCAGCGCAGGGCAATGCCAGCGCGATGCACAATCTTGCCGTGCTGTTTGCGATGGCGACGGATGGCGTGACCGACAATGAATCGGCAGCGCGCTGGTTCCAGGCGGCGGCGGATCTCGGTGTCAAGGATAGCCAGTTCAATCTCGGCATCCTCGCGGCGAAGGGCGTCGGCATGAAGCAGAACCTCGAGGAGAGCTACAAATGGTTCGCACTCGTCGCCAAGACCGGCGACAAGGATGCGGCGGCCAAGCGCGACGAGATCGCCAAGGCGCTGAGGCCCGACCAGCTGGAGCGTGCGCGGGCCGCGGCTGAACTGTGGAAGGCCAAGCCGCTCGATCCAGCCGCCAATTCGGCCGACGTTCCTGAATCGTGGCAGGACGGCACACCGCAGACGACCGCCGGCATCGACATGAAGAAAGCGGTCCAGAACATCCAGCGCATTCTCAACAAGAACGGCTACGAGGCCGGCAATCCCGACGGCATGATGGGCCAGAAAACCAAGAACGCGATCATGGCCTTCCAGGCCGACAACGATATGAAGGCAACCGGCGCGATCGACGAAAAGCTGGTCAAGGCGCTGCTTGCGCGTAAATAACGGCGGATGCGTCGTTTCCGCGACGCCTTTGCCACAGATTTGCCTGTTAACTGATTGAGTTGTTTTTTGTTTCGGCGGTGCTGCGAAGTTTGACTTCACGGCCCGGCCGGCGCAAGAACGAGATAGCCTTCTGACGCAAAAATGCCCGCAACGGTTGCATTCGCCAGGAGGCAAACTGATCGAGACTGACGGGTGGGCATCTATCTCCCGATCGCGGAAATTTCCGTCAACATCTTCGTGCTGCTGGCCATGGGTGCGGCGGTGGGTTTCCTGTCGGGCATGTTCGGCGTGGGCGGCGGCTTTCTCATTACGCCGCTGCTGATCTTCTACAACATACCGCCGGCAATCGCGGTCGCCACCGGCGCCAACCAGGTCATCGCTTCCTCCTTCTCCGGCGCCCTGTCGCACATGAAGCGCGGCACGCTCGATTTCAAGCTCGGCGGCGTGCTTTTAGCCGGCGGCATCGTCGGCTCGACCGGTGGTATCTATGTCTTTGCGCTCCTGCGCCGGCTCGGCCAGCTCGACCTGTTCATCTCGCTGCTCTACGTCGTGCTGCTCGGCACCGTCGGCGGACTGATGCTGGTCGAGAGCGTCAATGCGCTGCGCGCCACTCGCAGCGGCGCCGCACCGGTGTTGAAGAAATCCGGCCAGCATAATTGGATCCACCGCCTGCCGCTGAAGATGCGGTTCAGGGCCTCGAAGCTCTTCGTCAGCGTCATTCCGGTGCTTGGGCTGGGCGCGGCGATTGGCTTCCTGTCCTCGATCATGGGCGTCGGCGGCGGCTTCATCATGGTGCCGGCCCTGATCTACCTTTTGAAGGTGCCGACCAACGTCGTCATCGGCACCTCGCTGTTCCAGATCATCTTCACCTCGGCTTACACCACGCTGGTCCACGCCACCACCAACCAGACGGTCGACGTCATGCTCGCCTTCCTGTTGATGGCAGGCGGCGTCGCCGGCGCGCAATATGGCGCCAAGGCTGGTCAGAGGCTGCGGGGCGAGCAACTCAGGGCGCTGCTGGCGCTGCTCGTGCTGGCGGTAGCCATCCGGCTTGCCATCGATCTTTTCGTCACGCCGCCCAATCTCTATTCTCTGTCCGGCGTGGGCCTGAGCTGATGGCCGGCCTAAGGACGCTCGCGGCCGCCGCCTTGCTGTCGCTGCTGGCTGCTGCGCCATCGGCGAAGGCGCAGGCGCCACTAACCGAAAACATCCAGATCGGCCTTTCCACCGACAATGTCTCGATTACCGCCGGCTTTTCCGGCGCCGACCTGACCATTTTCGGCTCGCTGGAAAATGCCGATCCGCTTGTCGCGCGGCAAGGGCGCTACGACGTGATCGTCGTGCTGGAAGGCCCGGCTCGGCCGGTCGTCGTGCGCCGCAAGGACCGGGTGCTCGGCGTCTGGGTCAATCTGGAGTCGGAGACCTTCAAAAACGTACCTGTCTCCTATTCGGTGGCGACGACGCGGCCGCTGCAGGACGTCACCGATCCGAACAGCTACAAGCAGCTGTCGCTTGGCGCCTCCAACCTCTATTTGCAGCCCGCCGACGCGGAGGACAGCCCGGCGACAATCGAGGAGTTCACCGCCGCGCTGCGCGAACGCAAGGCGGCGACCGGCCTCTACAGCGAGAATGTCGGCGGTGTGCAGTTTCTGTCGCAGAACCTGTTCCGCGCCACCGTCAGGCTCGCCCCAAACGTTCCGGTCGGCACCCATAAGGCCCGCGCCTTCCTGTTCAAGAGCGGCTTGTTCATCAAGGAAAGCTCCGCCCAGCTCGAAATCCGCAAGTCCGGTTTCGAACAGTCGATCTTCCGCGTCGCGCACGACTATTCCTTCCTCTATGGTGTCTTTGCCGTATCGCTGGCCATGCTGACCGGCTGGCTCGGAAGACTGGTGTTCAGGAAAGACTGAACTCTCGTAAAAGTGGTTTCCCTTTCCGAGGGTATGGGTTAGACCGCGACCCCCGGCCCGACCGGATACGAGCTGCTGCTCCCCAAATCAGAACTACAGGAACGCACGATGCGACCAGCATTTGCCGGTATCGACTTCGGCACTTCGAATTCCACCGTGAGCGTGGTCAGGAACGGGCAGCCGCGGCTGGTGGCGTTGGAAGACGGCCAGGTCACGCTGCCCAGTGCGGTATTCTTCAATTTCGAGGACAACCTCACCTATTTCGGGCGACGCGCCATTGCCAACTATACGGACAGTATCGAAGGCCGCCTGATGCGCTCGCTGAAGAGCGTGCTCGGCAGCTCGCTCGCTCACGAAAAGACGCGCATCAAGGTGCGCTCGATCGGCTTCATGGAAATTGTCGGCCTATTTGTCGGCCACCTGAAAAAGAAGCTGGAAGAAGAAGCCCATGACGCGGTCGACAGCGTCGTGCTGGGACGGCCCGTGCAGTTCGTCGACGACGATGCCGAGGCCGATGCGAAGGCGGAGCACCAACTCGAAAACGCCGCTCGCGCCCAAGGCTTCAAACATATCGCCTTCCAATTCGAGCCGATCGCGGCGGCACTCGATTACGAACAGAAGGTGACGCGCGAGGAACTGGCGCTGATCGTCGACATGGGCGGCGGCACGTCCGACTTCTCGATCGTGCGGGTCTCGCCCGAGCGCGCCCGCTCGCTCGACCGCAAGGACGACATACTGGCCAGCCGCGGCATCCACATCGGCGGCACCGATTTCGACCGGCTGCTGAGCATCGCCCATGTAATGCCGCAGCTCGGTTATTTGACGCCAACCAAGGACGGCAAGCGCAATCTGCCGGCGAGCTACTTCATCGAGCTGGCGACATGGCAGCGCATCAACCTGGTCTACACAGCGAGGGCGATGACGCATCTGCGCCAGATCCGCTACGAGGCGGAGCGCCCGGACCTGGTCGAGCGCTTCATCCACATCGTCGAGCATCGTTACGGCCATGCGCTGGCGGCGCTGGTCGAAAAGGCCAAGATCGAGCTGACGGACCGATCGTCGGCCGATGTCGAGGTCGCGCTGCCCGAGGTGAGGTTCACGGCAGAAATCACGCGCAAGGGTCTCGAAGCCACCATAGTCAGGGACATTGAGCGTGTTGCGGCTACGGTCGAGCAGACCATCCGCGACGCACAGGTGAAGGCCTCGGACATCACCGCGGTGTTCCTGACCGGCGGATCGACCGCGATCCCGCTGGCCAGGCAGCAGATCCTGGCGCTGGTGCCGCAGGCGTCGGTAATCGAAGGCGATGTGTTCGGCTCGGTCGGGCTTGGACTGGCGCTCGACGCGCAGCGGAAGTTCGGCTGATCGGCTTAAAGCGGCGCGGATCTCTCAGCTTTGCCGCCAAGATGCGCCTTGAGCGCCATCTGGGCCAGGCTTGGCTGCCGGTCGCGATGCGTGATCATGGCAAATTCGCGCTTCGGCAGATCGACCGGCACAGAACGCAGGCTGCCTTCGGCGACCGCGCGGGCGACGACGAGTTCCGAGATGATGCTGGCGCCGGCGCCGGCCTCGACCGCCTGGCGAATAGCCTCATTGCTCGGCAATACCAGGAATATCTGCAGGTCCGCGAACGAAACCCCGTCGCGTCGGGCAAGGTCCTCCAGCGCCTCGCGTGTGCCCGACCCGCCTTCGCGAATGATCCAGCGAAGCCCGCCAAGGTCGGGATGTCCAGGCGAAACTTCCGCGATCTCAGGGTGCGAGCGCGCCACGACCAGCATCATGCGATCGATATCGACCTTGGCACGCCGCAAAATGTCGGATTCGGTGCGCCCCTCGACCAGGCCAAAATCGGCTGCGCCATCAAGTACATTGGTCTCGACCTGCCTGGTGTTGCCAATGCTCACACTCAGCCTGACGGCAGGATAGGCTTCGTGGAAAGAGGCGAGCCGGCGCGGCAGCCAATAGCTGGCGATGGTCTGGCTGGCAGCTATCGAGAGACTGCCTGATATCGTCTGCGAGACATGCTCCAGCACATTGTGGGCCGCCGCAGCCCGCTCGAGGACCGCCTTGGCTTCGGGCAAGAATCGGCGTCCGGTCTCGGCGAGCTCGATGTTGCGGCCGACGCGGTTGAACAACTGGACGCCATGCTGCAGTTCGAGCGAGCGGATCGCGGCGGATGCGGCCGACTGTGAGATGCCCAGCAACTCGGCCGCTTTGGTCATGTGCGCCCGTTCGGCGACGGCGACGAAGATCCGCAATTGGTCCAGAGTCATGCCAGCAATTAAGAAGCAACTCCGATTAGAATTACAAGAGCAATTTGTTAGACAGATTGATTGCTTTGTTCTAAATTTTGGCTCGAAATTGGAAAAAAGTCGCGCCAGAACAGTCGAGGGTAGAGATTTGGTGAGGCTGTTCAAATCGGTGTTCACGCATTGGTCCCGCAGCCTGCGGTGGCGGCTCGTCGGTGAACGCTATCGTCCGGAACAACATTACATGCGCGGCCCAGGTCCGAAGACGAGAGCCAAGGCCGCCGAACGCAAAAACATCGCCGGATCATGACCAACAGACCGCTGCGCGGCGCCAACTCAGCACCATCCCAACGGCCGCTCGCCGATACCCGCCCGCCCGCTGAAGGCGACGGCGTCGATACGTCGCCCGATGTCTCCGACAGCGTCGCCAAGACGACTTGCTATATGTGCGCCTGCCGCTGCGGCATCGACGTCCATATCAAGGACGGCAAGGTCCGCTACATCAACGGCAACAAGGATCACCCGGTCAACCGCGGTGTGCTGTGCGGCAAGGGCAGCGCCGGCATCATGCAGCATTACAGCCCGGCCCGGCTGAAGAAGCCGCTACTGCGAACCGGCCCGCGCGGCTCGGGTGAGTTCCGCGAAATCGAGTGGGAGGAAGCCTTGTCGATCGCGACAGAACGGCTTTCGAACATCCGCCGAACCGATCCGAAGAAACTTGCCTTCTTCACCGGGCGCGACCAGTCGCAATCGCTGACCGGCTGGTGGGCGAGCCAGTTCGGCACGCCGAATTTTGCCGCCCATGGCGGCTTCTGCTCGGTCAATATGGCGGCCGGCGGCCTCTACACGATTGGCGGTTCGTTCTGGGAGTTCGGCGAGCCCGACTGGGACAACACCAAATATTTCATGCTGTTCGGGGTTGCCGAAGACCATGATTCCAATCCGATCAAGATCGGCCTCGGCAAGCTCAAGGCGCGCGGCGCCAAGGTGGTTTCAATCAATCCCTGCCGCACCGGCTATAATGCAATTGCCGACGACTGGATCGGCATCCGGCCCGGCACCGACGGCCTGTTCGTATTCGCCCTCATCCATGAATTGCTGAAGGCAGGCCGCATCGATCTCGAGTACCTCTTGCGCTACACCAATGCCCACATCCTGGTCGTTCAGGAGCCTGGAGCTGTCGATGACGGGCTGTTCATGCGCAATGGCGACGGCAATCCGCTGGCTTGGGACAGGGTGGCGAAGATGCCTGTCGACGCCGGCGATACCGACGCAAAGCCCGCACTGACCGGCAGCGTTCTCGTCGACGGCCGCCGATGCGTGCCGGTCTTCCAACTCGTCGCCGACCGCTATCTGGACGAGTGCTATTCGCCCGACGCCGTCGCTGACCGGTGCGGCATCTCCGCCGACACCATCCGACGCATTGCTGCAGAACTCGCTCATGTCGCCTTCGAACAGCAAATCGAACTGCCGGTGGCCTGGACGGACTGGGCCGGCCGCCGGCACGAGACCATCAAGGGTCGGCCGGTGTCGATGCATGCGATGCGCGGCATCTCGGCCCATTCGAACGGATTTCACACTTGCCGCGCCATTCATCTGCTTCAGGTGCTTCTCGGCACGGTGGACGTGCCGGGCGGCTTCCGCTTCAAACCGCCTTATCCGCGGTCCGCGCCGCCGGGTCCAAAGCCCGCCGGCAAGAATGTGAAGCCGATGACACCACTCGAAGGCATGCCGCTCGGCTTCGTCTGCGGGCCGGAAGACCTGCTGATCGACGGAGGCGGCAAACCGATCCGTATCGACAAGGCCTATTCCTGGGATGCGCCGCTGGCCGCACACGGACTCATGCACACGGTCATTCGTAACGCCTGGGCCGGCGATCCCTACACGATCGACACGCTGTTCATGTACATGTCCAACATGGCCTGGAACTCGTCGATGAACACCGTCGAGACGATGGCGATGCTGACCGACGCGGACATATCGGGCGAATACAAGATCCCGTTCATCATCTATTCCGACGCTTATTATTCCGAGACCGTGCCTTTTGCCGATCTGGTGCTGCCGGACACGACCTATCTCGAGCGTCATGACTGTATCAGTCTGCTCGACCGGCCGATCAGCCACGCCGACGGGCCGGGCGACGCCATCCGCCATCCCGTCGTCGAGCCGGACCGCGACGTCAGGCCGTTCCAGACGGTGCTGATCGAACTCGGCGCGCGGCTCAGCCTGCCCGGCTTCGTTGACGACGACGGCTCCGCCAAATACCGCGACTATGCCGACTACATCGTCAATCACGAGCGCACGCCAGGTGTCGGTCCGCTCGCCGGCTGGCGCGGCGAGGACGGGACCTCGGTCGGGAAGGGCGACGTCAATCCCGACCAGTTGCAGCGCTACATCGACAATGGCGGCTTCTGGCACCAGGACTTCGCCGCCGATCAGCGCTACTACAAGATGGCCAACCGCTCCTATCTCGACTTCGCCGAGAACATGGGCTTCATCCCGAAAGCCGAGCCGATCGTGTTCCAACTCTATTCGGAGCCGATGCAGCGCTTCCGCCTTGCGGCGCGCGGCCATGGCCGGGTGCTGCCGCCGGAGGCGGAGCGCAGCCGCATCGAGACCTATATGGATCCGCTGCCATTCTGGTATGCGCCCTTCGAAGAGGCTGCGGTCGACAGCCAAGCCTATCCGCTGCACGCGCTGACGCAGCGGCCGATGCACATGTACCATTCCTGGGGCGGGCAGAATGCCTGGCTAAGGCAGATCACCAGCCAGAACCGGCTGTTCGTGCACGATCGGACCGCCGCCAGCCTCGGGCTTGTCGATGACGACTGGGTGTGGATCGAGAGCATCAACGGCAAGGTCAAAGGACAGATCAAGCTGGTCGACGGCGTCAACGCCAATACGGTGTGGACGTGGAATGCGATCGGCAAGCGTCGCGGCAGCTGGGGGCTGAAGGATGATGCGGCCGAATCCAATCGCGGCTTTCTACTCAACCACATCATCGGCGACCAGACCTCTGCCGATGCGAATGGCAAACACTATTCGAATTCCGATCCTGTCACCGGCCAGGCGGCATGGTTCGACCTGCGCGTGCGCATCGTCAAATGCGCAGACGAGGAAGCAGGCTTCACCGAACCGCAGTTCGAGCGGTTCCGACAGCCCCCGCATTTTGAGCCCCCGCCCGATAAGCTTAGTTTCGGCGCCGAATTCCGTCGGGAAAGAGAAGCTGCCAAATGACTTGCCTTCCCACCCATACCGACAAGAAGCTCGGCCTTGTCATCGATCTCGACACCTGCGTCGGCTGCCAGGCCTGCGTTACCGCCTGCAAAGAATGGAACACCGGCGGCCATATGGCGCCGCTAACCGACATCGACCCCTATGGCGGCAATGTCGACGGCGTCTGGTTCAACCGCGTGCACAGTTATGAGCACATGACCGAGATGGGTGGGCGCACGGTCAATTTCCCACGCTCCTGCCTGCACTGCGAGACGCCGGCGTGCGTCACGGTCTGCCCGACCGGCGCCTCCTACAAGCGGGCGTCGGATGGCATCGTGCTGGTCGACGAGGACAAATGCATCGGCTGCAAACTGTGCAGCTGGGCCTGTCCCTACGGAGCGCGCGAATTCGACACCAATGTCGGCGTGATGAAGAAATGCACGTTGTGCGTCGACCGCATCTACAACGACAATCTGGCGGAAGAAGATCGCGTGCCGGCCTGCGTCGCTGCTTGCCCGACCAGCGCGCGGCATTTTGGCGATCTGGGCGATCCGGCATCCGCTATCTCGCAACTGGTGGCCGAGCGCGGCGGTGTCGATCTGATGCCGGAAATGGGCTATAAGCCGACCAACAAATATCTGCCGCCACGTGCCCACACCACCCGCGCCGCATCGGTGCCGGCGCCAGCGCTTGAAGCGGTGCGGGCCGAAGGCGGCTTCCTCGGCTGGGTCGACCGCATGCTTTCGAACTGACCCGTGCCTTCATGCATCCAGCCTTCTCCGTCGTCTTTTTCACCACGGCCACGGGCGCCGGTTACGGCCTGCTCGCGCTGCTTGGCGTGCTCGCCGGACAGGGCTTTATCCCGCCCGATTTCTGGCTTGGCCTCACCGGCATGGGGCTGGCGCTTGGCCTGATCTCGACAGGCCTGCTGTCGTCGGCCGGCCATCTCGGCCGGCCCGAACGCGCCTGGCGTGCCTTCTCGCAATGGCGTAGCTCATGGCTGTCGCGCGAAGGTGTTGCCTCGGTCGCCACCTTCGTGCCGGCGGGGTTGTTCGGTATTGGCTGGGTGGTCCTCGGCCGTACGAGCGGCTGGGCGGCTGTCGCCGGGCTGCTCGCTGCCATCGGCGCGGTCGCAACCGTCTGCACCACCGGCATGATCTACGCGTCGTTGAAGCCGATTGCCCAGTGGCACAGCCGCTTCACCCTGCCCGCCTACCTGGTCTTTTCGGCGATGACCGGCAGCGTACTGCTCAACGCCCTGCTGCAGGGATTTGCCGCAGGCTCGAATATGCTTCTGGCGGCTGCCCTGTTGCTGACCGCGCTCGGCTGGGGTTTGAAGCTGGCGACCTGGCGATACAATGACAGGCTGGAGATCCCGACCAATGCCAACACCGCAACCGGGCTTTCCGGCGGCACGGTGCGGTCGCTGGAATGGCCGCATACCGAGGAAAACTATCTGCTCAAGGAGATGGGCTTTCGCATTGCGCGCAAGCACAGCGCTAAACTCCGCCAGATCACGCAGGTGCTGGCCTTTGCTTTGCCCGCGTTGCTGCTGGTCGCGGCGTTCGCCTTGCCGTGGCCCTATGCGGCAGCACTGTCGATACTCGCCGCAATCGCCCAACTCGCCGGAATGCTGGTCGAGCGCTGGCTGTTCTTCGCCGAGGCCAAGCACACGGTCACTTTGTACTACGGCAGGTAGGTTCAGCCCGGCCTGAGCATCGCGTGGGAAATCGCGAAAATGCGCTCTGTGCCAAGCATATAGGCCATCAGCGTTTCGCGGCGGAACAGCCCGGCATAGGCGCGATCGAGCACGTTGAGCGAGCCGGTATAGGCGCCGAAAGCCGGCATGATCATGCGGCCGCCATCGCCGGCAAAGCAACGACGCCGCACCGAACGGCCTTGCTGCACGATGCGGGCGCAAGGATGCAGGTGGCCTGATATCTCGCCTTCCACTCTCACCGCCGAAGGCTCGTGCCGGAAGAGTAGCGAGCCTATGGCCAGCTCGCGCACGGTCTCGCCTGGCAAGTCGGCCGGCGCTTCTGGATCATGATTGCCGGCGACCCAGAACCAGTCGCGCCCGACCATCAGCCCTTCCAGCCTTTGGCGAAAGCTCGCGTGCATACGTGCGGCGCCGCCGCCATCGTGAAAACTGTCGCCCAGGCTGATAACGATCGCAGGCTGATAATCGGCGATCACCGCCTGTAGCCGGAGCAACGTCGCACCGGTGTCGTAAGGTGGGACCAGCGTGCCGCGCCTGGCCAGTGATGAGCCTTTTTCCAGATGCAGGTCGGATACGGTCAGAAGCCGGAATTCGGGAAAATAGAGCACGCCGCGACGGTCGCAGATCGCGCGTTCGCCGGCGATACGGACAGCGCGCGCATCCGCCAGAGGCGCAGCCATGGCGAGCGCGACAGTCATTTCGTCCCCATGGCCTCCTCGACCAGTGTGGCTGCATCCATCAGCAGCGTGTCATCGGCCTCGCCGTGCACCGGCATTTTGCCGATCTCGAGCATGATCGGCACGGCGAGCGGCGATATCTGCTCGAGGTTCTTATGCATGATTCGACCTTGGACGCGCGAGAGCATCTCGGCAAGTCTGCTGACATCCAAGAGACCGGTCGCGGCATCGGCACGCGTCGCCTGCAAAAGGATATGGTCGGGCTCGTGGCTGCGCAGCACGTCGTAGATGAGATCCGTCGACACGGTTACCTGGCGGCCGCTCTTCTCCTGCCCCGGGTGGCGTTTCTCGATCAATCCCGAGATCAGCGCGCAATTGCGAAAGGTGCGCTTCAACAACCAACTGCCTGCGAGCCAGGCTTCGAGGTCGTCGCCCAGCATGTCCTGATCGAATAGCGCAGCCAGCGACGGTTTCTTCGCCCTGAACATATGGCCCATATCGGCCAGCGACCATATGGCAAGCGCATAGTCGGTGGCGACGAAGCCGAGCGGCTTGGCTCCCCCCCTGTCGAGGCGGCGGGTGAGCAGCATGCCGAGCGTCTGGTGCGCCAGCCTGCCCTCGAACGGATAGGCCACCAGATAGTGGCGGTTGCCGCGCTGAAAGGTCTCGATCAGCAGATCGTCGCGTTTCGGCAGCACCGACTTGTCGGCCTGGAAGCGTAGCCAGTCGGCGACCTGCTCCGGCAGCTTCTTCCAGCGCTGCGGATCGTCCAGCATGGCGCGGACCTGTTCGGCCAGGTACGTCGAAAGCGGGAATTTGCCACCACCGTAATACGGCACCTTGGCGTCGCTGCCGGGTGCATTCGAGACAAAGCACTCATTCTCGCGGATACCTTCGAAGCGCAGCACCTTGCCGGCGAACATGAAGGTGTCGCCATGCGTCAGCGTTTCGAGGAACGCCTCCTCGATCTTGCCCAGAACCCGGCCGCCACGCGAAGCCGCGCCTCTGCTGCCGGCCTGGACGTAGCGGACGTTGAGCGCCGGCACTTCGATGATGGTGCCGACGTTGAGCCGGTATTGCTGGGCGACGCGAGGATTTGAGACCCGCCACAGTCCGTCCTTGTTCAACCGGATGCGGGCATAGCGCTCGTAGTTCTTTAGCGCATAGCCGCCAGTGGCGACGAAATCGATGACGCGATCGAATGTCGGGCGATCGAGATCGGCATAGGGTGCTGCCGTCCGCACCTCCTCGAACAGCGCATCGGCATGGAACGGCGCACCGCAGGCACAGCCCAGCACGTGCTGCGCCAGGACGTCGAGCCCGCCATCGACCAGCGGCGGCGTATCCTGGGCACCGAGATAATTGGCGTCGAGCGCCGCCCTGCATTCCAGCACCTCGAAGCGGTTGGCCGGTATCAGGATCGCCTTGGACGGCTCGTCCATACGGTGGTTGGCACGGCCGATGCGCTGCGCCAGCCGGCTGGCACCTTTCGGCGCGCCGACATGGACGACCAGGTCGACATCGCCCCAGTCGATGCCGAGGTCGAGCGTCGACGTGGCGACGATGGCGCGCAGGGCGTTCTCGCCCATTGCCTTTTCGACACGCCGGCGCTGCGCGACGTCGAGGGAGCCGTGATGCAGCGCGATCGGCAAGGTCTCCTCGTTGACCCGCCACAACTCCTGGAACAGCAACTCCGCCTGGCTGCGCGTGTTGACGAACAGCAGGGTTGTCTTGTGGCGCTTGATCTCGTTGTAGATTTCCGGCGTTGCGTAGCGGGCCGAATGTCCCGCCCACGGCACGCGCTCCTCCGAATCGAGAATGGAGATGTCGGGCTTGGCGCCGCCAGTGACGACGATCAGTTCGGCCATCGGCCCCGGTGGATTCTGGCTGACCAGCCAGCGCCGCAATTCGTCAGGCTCGGCGACCGTCGCCGACAGGCCTATCGTCTGCAGGGCGGGCATAAACGAGCGCAGCCGGGCCAGCCCGAGCGACAGGAGATGCCCGCGCTTCGAGGTCACCAGCGAATGCAATTCGTCGAGCACGACATAGCGCAGGTCCTCGAAGAAGCGCCTGGCATCGGGCGCGGCAATCAGCAGCGCCAATTGCTCGGGCGTGGTCAGGAGAATGTCGGGCGGCGCCAGCTTCTGCCGCTGGCGCTTGTGTGCGGGCGTGTCGCCGGTGCGCGTCTCGACGGTGACCGGCAGCCCGATTTCTGCGACGGGTTTGCCGAGATTGCGCTCGATGTCGACGGCCAGCGCCTTCAGCGGCGAGATGTAGAGTGTGTGGATGCCTCGATGCGCCTGCCCCGGCCTTCTCCTCGGCCGGCCGGCCAGTTCGGTCAGCGATGGCAAGAACCCGGCCAGCGTCTTGCCGGCGCCGGTCGGGGCGATTAGTAATACCGACCGGCCGCCCTGGGCTTTGGCCAGCAAATCGATCTGGTGGGCGCGCGGCGACCAGCCCTTTTCTTCAAACCATTTGACAAATGGCTCGGGCAGGACGACGGCGGCATTCTGTTCGGCAAGGCGCGGCTGCTCTGTCACGCGCCAGACGTAGCGCGGCGGCGCGCAATCGCCAAGCAGAATCAGAACAAAAGGTGATCGATTCGCGTTACGGCCGGCGAAACCCGGTCGGTCCGCCATAGAGATAGCCGATACGGGCGACCGCCTCCCTCAGTCCTTCACGCGACACCAGCATGGTGTGGCCGTTGGCGTGGATCATGGTCTCCGGATCCGTCATGATCGCGACGTGGCCTTTCCAGAAGACCAGGTCGCCGCGCCGCAACCCGGCAAAATCCGGCCCGAGGTCGAGCGGTTCACCGACGGTCGCCGCCTGCATGTCGGTGTCGCGCAGCACTTGCCTGCCAGCCATGTGCATTGCAAGTTGCACGAGACCGGAACAATCGATGCCGAAGCCGGAAACGCCGCCCCATAGATAGGGCGTGCCGAGAAACGCCTCGGCGACCGCGACGTAGTCGGGGGCAACCTCGGCGACAGGCCTGAGATGGTCAGATATGACCGCCTCGCCGGATGGCAGCAGAGCATAGTACGTGCGGCGTGTTTCAGCCGCGCCTTTCACTGTTACCGCTGACCCCATCGAGAGCTCCCCGCTCACCGGGAACCGCAAATCCGGTCCCGGATAGAGGAAAGTGCGCGGCACCGAGACAACATGCGTGGGTGCATGGTCCCGACCGCCCAGCACAGTGTCGGCGACATAGCCGACATAGCCGTCGCGCTCGGCCTGTATCCAGGCCCAGCCCTCAACGTCCTCGAAGACGAGGACGTCTTCGCCGAACAGAAGCTGGGTATCGACGCCGGCATCCGGGCGCGGAGCCTTGCGGACATCGGCCGCGGAGGCTGATATGCGAGCCGGCCGGCCGGCGACGAAACGGTCGGCGGCGACCTCGCCTGTCAGCCTGGCGTCGGCGAGATCGGAGCGGAAGGCATGGAGGCGGGCATCCCTGGCGGTCAAATCGGCAACTCGTTCAAATGGGCAACTCTTGGGCTCTGGCAATGATAACATCGCCAAAGCGCTCGACAAAGAGCGCGCCTTCGACTGTGCGCCTGACCAGCACGTTGCGCTTGTCGAGCTCGTCGCGGTGGCGCGACACCAGTTTCAGCGCCCCCATCGTATCGAGCGCACGGGTGATCACCGGCTTGGTGACGTTGAGTCGGGCGGCTAACCCCCGCACCGTGTGCGGCGGCGGATCGAGATAGATGGTGAACAGGATCGCCGTCTGGCGCATAGTGAGATCGGGCGCGTCGTCACGCACCTCGGATAACACCACCTGTTGCCATAGTCGCAAGGCCTGGCTTGGACGCATGATAATCGACATCCGTCCAGCATGACGGAAAATTGTTTCGGTTCCGTTTCAGTCAATACCTTCGTCGGCTATGCCCGAGAATCAGCCGTAGCGGTTCGAAATGACCTGCTCCAGCGCCCGGATGCCTTGCGCTTCGCCACCGGCAAGGCCGTGCGGGCGGTCGAACGGGTTCCAGGCGAAGATGTCGACATGCGCCCAGCCGGCGGTCTTTTCCACGAAGCGCTTCAGGAAAAGCGCCGCGGTGATCGAGCCGGCGAAACCGTCCGACGTGACGTTGTTGATGTTGGCCACCTTCGACGCCAGCTTGGCGTCATAGGGCTTCCACAACGGCATGCGCCATAGCGGATCCTCGACCGCAACGGAGGCGTCCGCCAGCTCGGATGCAAGCGCCTCGTCACCGGTGTAGAACGGCGGCAGGTCGGGACCGAGCGCAACACGGGCAGCGCCTGTCAGCGTCGCCATATCGACCAGCATCTGCGGCTCTTCGTCGTCGGCCAAGGCCAAGGCATCGGCGAGCACCAGCCGTCCTTCGGCGTCGGTGTTGCCGATTTCGACGGTGATGCCCTTGCGGCTCACCAGCACGTCGCCTGGCCGGAAGGCGTTGCCGGCTATCGAATTCTCGACAGCCGGGATGAGCACGCGAAGCCGGACCTTCAGCCCGGTGGCCATGATCATGGAAGCGAGGCCCAGCACGTTGGCAGCGCCGCCCATGTCCTTCTTCATCAAAAGCATGCCCGAGGACGGCTTGATGTCGAGACCGCCTGTATCGAAGCAGACGCCCTTGCCGACCAGCGTTATCCTGGGGGCATTGTTCGGCCCCCAAATCATGTCGATCAGGCGCGGCGCGTCGGCAGAAGCCCGACCGACGGCGTGGATCATCGGAAAGTTGGCGGTAAGAAGATCGTCGCCTTTGGTCACCGATAATTCGGCCTTGTGCGTCGCGGCCAAGGTTCGGGCGGCTTTTTCCAGCTGATCGGGGCCCATATCGCTGGTCGGCGTGTTGACCAGATCGCGCGCCAGGAAAACTCCATTGGCGATGCGGCGGATGCGGGCAATGTCGGTGCCTGCCGGCAGCGCGAGGCGAAGCGTCTTGCCTGGCTTCTTGCCGTAGCGGGTGAAGACATAGCCGCCGAGCGCTACGGCGAGTGCCGTAAGCTCCGGCTTGGCCGGTGCGGACGCAAAATGCCACTCGCCTTCGGGCAAGGCTCTCGCTAGTGCGCCGATGGCCAGTGCGCCCTCGCCATCACCGGTGCCGAACAGGGCTCCGGCAATCGCGCCGTTGTCGCCAGGCACGATCAGCGTCCTGCCAGCCTCGCCGGAAAAGCCGTTGGCCTTGGCCCAGGCGACCGACGATGGCGCAAGGCCCGCCGCCGCCAGAGCATCCTTCGCCACCAGATGGACCGGCAGCGCATTGCTCAATTCTTTCTCGACGAGTTCGACAGGCATTCGCTGGCCTCCGGCTTCCGAGTCGGCGTTTCTTAACTCTCCGTTAGGGTTAACAGAATATTTCTGCGGGAGGAAAGATGACCTCGCAAATGGTCACGCGCATGAACGGAGCCCTGGTGCCGATGCCGACCAACCGCAGGATGAACGCCAGCGCAAATAGGCTGATCAGCACGGCGTTGATGATGGCGCTTGCCGCAGGCGTCGCCGGCTGCGGAACCAGCAAATTGACGACTGGCTCGATTTCTCGTCCAAGCGGCAAGCCGCTGGAAACAATGTCGGCGGGCGAACTGCACAACGCTACGATGGCGCTCGGCCAGTCCTATTCGAAAAACCCCAGCGACAAGCGGATCGCGACAAATTATGCCGCGGCGCTGCAGATGGACGGCGACGCAGACCAATCGCTTGCGGTGATGCGCAAGCTGGCGATCGCCCTGCCGAAGGACCGCGACGTGCTCGCCGCCTATGGCAAGGCGCTTGCCGCCAACGGACAGTTCGAACCGGCTCTCGATGCCGTGCGCCGCGCCCAGACGCCCGAATATCCTGACTGGAAACTGGTATCGGCGGAAGCTGCTATTCTCGACCAGCTCGGCCAGAAGGACGAGGCGCGCCAAGGCTATCGCAAGGCGCTTGACCTCAGGCCGAACGAACCGTCGATCCTTTCCAATCTCGGCATGTCGTACGTGCTGGAAGGTGATTTGCGCACGGCCGAAACCTATATGCGCTCAGCCGCCCAGCAGCCGAATGCAGATAGCCGCGTCCGCCAGAACCTTGCGCTGGTCGTCGGTCTGCAAGGCCGTTTCGACGAGGCTGAGAAGATCGCCTCGCAAGAGCTGTCGCAGGATCAGGCGCAGGCTAACGTCGCTTACCTTCGCCAGATGCTGGCGCAGCAGAATGCCTGGAGCCAGCTCAAGGACCAGGACAAGGCAAAGCCCGCCACCAACTGACCGCTTCGAGCGCCGAACCGGCGCGCGAATTCCGGAACATGTCTAACGCAAAGAGCCGCGCTGCACCGGCAGCGTGGCTCTGAATCGTATCAGCGTTTCTGGCAACGCCGCTGGCGCTACTCGCTGCTGGATTTCGGCTGGTCGCCAAAGATGCCGCGCTGGCTCACCTGGATGCCGGCGGGACCCAGAATGATGGCGAACAGCACCGGCAGGAAGAACAGGATCATCGGCACGGTGAGCTTCGGCGGCAGCGCGGCCGCCTTCTTCTCGGCGGCATTCATGCGCATGTCGCGGCTCTCACTGGCAAGCACCCGCAACGCATGCGCCACGGGCGTGCCGTAGCGCTCGGCCTGAACCAACGCCTGGGACACCGACCTGACGGATTCCAGGCCAGTTCGGCTTGCAAGGTTCTCATAGGCCTGCTTGCGCTCCTGCAGATAGGAAAGCTCGGCGTTTGTCAGGATGAATTCTTCCGCCAATGCCACCGATTGCGCGCCGATCTCATCGGCGACCTTGCGAAGCGCCGCTTCCACCGACATGCCGGACTCGACGCATATCAGCAACAGGTCGAGCGCGTCCGGCCACGCCATCTGAATCGATTGCTTGCGCTTGGTAGCGCGGTTGTTGACGTAGAGCACCGGCGCGTAGAATCCCGCATAGGCTACCACGATGCACACGAACAGCTTCACGAAAAGCGGCTGCTCGGGCAATCCGCCGAGCACGAACAGATACATCGCCGCCAATGCAAAGCCGATGAAGGGCAGGACGAGACGGAAGAAAAGGAAGCGCGTCAGCGGATTTTGCCCGCGAAAACCTGCCACTTTCAATTTCTGCAAGGTACCTTCATCCGCCAGCGCACGCCTGAGATCCAGGCGATCGACAATATTGCGCATGCCGACCGACTGTTCTTCGCGCAGGCCCCTGCGGCGGCGGTCGGCTTCGACTGCCAGCCGCGCGCGCTGCTTGGCGCGCAGCTCATCGCGCTCCAGCGCTACGGATTTCATGCGCGCCTTGAGCTGGTTCCCGCCAAAAGCGGGCAGCAGCGTGAAGACGGTCGCAAACACCGCGATGCCGACCAGCAGTGCGATCAGCAGGGACGGGTCGGTGAGAGTTCTGATGACGTGATCGGTCATACGCGAGTCCTAGACTTCGAAATTCATCATCTTGCGCATTACCAGGACGCCCATCGACATCCAGATGCCGGAACAACCGAGGATCAGATGGCCGGTGCTGGTGATGAAGAGGGGCATGATGTAGTTCGGGCTCGTCAAATAGACGAGAAAGGCGACGACGAAAGGCAACGCGCCGATGATCACGGCGGATGCCTTGGCTTCCATGGACAATGCCTGGACCTTGGCTTTCATTTTCTTGCGGTCGCGAAGCACGCGCGAAAGATTGCCCAGCGCTTCGGAAAGATTGCCGCCGGCCTGAGACTGGATCTGGATGACGATGCCGAAGAAGCTCGCCTCGGTGCACGGCATCGTTTCTGGCATGCGCATGGCCGCGTCGGGGATCGACAAACCCATTTGCTGCGAATCGACTATGCGGCGGAACTCGGTCTTGACCGGCTCGGGGGATTCGTTGGCGATCAGGCGCACGGCGTCGTTCAGCGGCAGGCCGGATTTTACCGCACGCACGATGATATCGAGCGCGTTCGGAAATTCGTTGAGGAACGCCTTGACGCGGTGCGCGCGGCGAAACGAGACGAACCAGCGGGGCAGACCCAAGACGCCGACCAGCAGCGCAGCCGGCAAGACCAGCAGCGGTGCGCCGATGAAATAAACAAGAGCCGTCAAGACGACGCCGCAGACCGCCGAGTAGACATAGAAGCGCTCGAGCGAGATCTTCATGCCGGCCTGACGGATTTGGATCTTCAGCGGTGGTTTCTTGACCAGGCTCTGATTGGACTTTTGCTTTTGATCGAGATCCTTCAGCGAATCCTGGACGGACTTGCGACGCTTGGCCGCTTCCGCCACGCGATCGCGCGACGCCTTGACGACGGATCGATCCGTCTCGGCGGTCTTGATCGATTCAAGCCGCTTGCCGACCTGCTTCTCGGTGCTGATCCGGTTGAACAGGAAAGCATAGGCCACAGCGCCGGCGCTGAAGCCGGCGAGCACAACGAATGCCAATACGGTGCCGTCAATTCCGAACATCGACCCTGGCCCCCACGCTTCCAGACGGATCAATCAGCGCGTTTCTCCATCGCCTCGAGCGCAACCGCGAGGCGCTGCTCCTCACCGTAGTAGCGGGCGCGCTCCCAGAAATGCGGACGGCCGATCCCAGTCGACACGTGCTCGCCCAGCAGCCTGCCGTTCGCGTCCTCGCCCTTGATGTTATAGAGAACGATGTCCTGGGTGATGATGACGTCACCTTCCATGCCGATCACCTCGGTGATGTGGGTGATACGCCGCGATCCGTCGCGCAGGCGTGCAGCCTGTATGATCACGTCGACGGAGCCGACGACGATTTCGCGCACGGTTTTTTGCGGCAACGTATAGCCGCCCATGGCGATCATCGACTCTATACGGTTGAGGCATTCGCGCGGGCTGTTCGAGTGGATCGTTCCCATCGAGCCGTCATGGCCGGTGTTCATCGCCTGCAGCAGGTCGAACACTTCGGGTCCGCGCACTTCGCCGACGATAATACGTTCGGGGCGCATGCGCAGACAGTTCTTGACCAGGTCGCGCATGGTCACTTCGCCCTCGCCTTCGAGGTTGGGCGGACGGGTTTCGAGACGCACCACATGCGGCTGCTGCAATTGCAGCTCAGCTGAGTCCTCGCAGGTGATGACGCGTTCTTCGCGGTCGATATAGTTGGTCAGGCAATTGAGCAGCGTCGTCTTGCCTGAGCCGGTACCGCCCGAGATGACAATGTTGCAGCGGACACGCCCGATGATCTTGAGAATCTCGGCCCCTTGCGGAGAAATCGAGCCGAACTTGACCAGCTGGTCGAGCGTCAGCTTGTCCTTCTTGAACTTGCGGATGGTAAGTGCGGTGCCGTCGATAGCCAGGGGCGGTGCGATGACGTTGACACGGGAGCCATCAGGAAGACGCGCATCGCAGATCGGGCTTGATTCATCGACGCGGCGGCCAACCTGGCTGACGATACGCTGGCAGATGTTGAGGAGCTGCTGGTTGTCGCGGAAACGGATGCCGGTCTGCTCGACCTTGCCGTTGACTTCGATGTAGACGTTCTTGGAGCCATTGACCATGATGTCGGCAATATCGTCGCGGGCAAGCAGTGGCTCCAGCGGCCCGTAGCCCAAAACGTCGTTGCAGATATCCTCGAGAAGCTCTTCCTGCTCGGCGATGGACATCGCGAAATTCTTGATCGCGATGATGTCGTTGACAATGTCGCGGATTTCCTCGCGCGCGCTTTCGGGATCGAGTTTGGCGAGCTGCGACAGATCTATCGTATCGATGAGTGCGGCGAAGACCTGGCTTTTGGTGTCGTAGTAGGTTTCGCTCTTTTGGCGCTGGATACTTTTCGGCTCCGGGGCCAATGGCGGCGGCTCGACCGCACGGCGAACCGCCGGCGCGGCAGGCGCGCCGGATGGCGGCAGCGCCGCCGACCTGGCAGTTACAGCCGCTTCCACAGGGTTCGCGGCCGCCGGCGCAGCAGGTGCGGGTGCTGGCTGACGGAATTCCGGAATGGTCCGGTTGCCGTCGTCGCTGCCTCTTTTACCAAACATGATCGCTTACCAATTCCACCGCTGAGGCATCACTTCTTGTTGCGCGAAAGCTTGCCGATCAGATTGCCGAGGCCAGCCTTTTTCTTCACTTTGATTTCGCTGCGCCCTGTCAGCACATGGGCGATCTCGTTGATCGTGGCGACAACCGGACTCTTGGCATCCATCTCACCGAGCATACGTCCGTTGTTGGCAGCATTTCCGAACAAAAGCGGCTCGAACGGGATGACCGACATCGGCGAAAGGCCGAGCGATTCGGAGAAGTCGGACGGCGTAATCTCAGGACGTTTCGGCACACCGGCCTGGTTGATCACAAGCTTTGGCGCGGGATCGTTCGGACGAAGCCGCTTCAGCATGTCGACCAGGTTCTTCGTGTTGCGCAGATTGGCCAGTTCGGGCGTCGCCGTGATGACGATCTCGTCGGCCTTGACCAGCGTGTTCTTGGTCCAGCCGGCCCACACGTGGGGAACATCGAGCACGAGGAGCGGCGCGCTACGCTGGGCTATGTCGATAAGCTGGGTGAAGGCGTCGGGATCGAAATCGTAGACCCGCTCCAGCGTCGAAGGGGCCGCAAGCAGCGACAGGTGCTCGGCGCATTGGGCGAGCAGCCGGTCGAGATAGACCTCGTCGACGCGTTCCGGCGAGAAGACTGCCTCGGCAATGCCTTGCGCCGGATCCTGGTCGAAATTGATATTGGCCGTTCCGAAGGCGAGGTCGAGATCGGCGACAACCACTTCGGATTTGAAAAGGGACGACATGGCCCAGGCCACATTATGGGCTATGGTCGAGGAGCCGACGCCGCCTTTGGCGCCGATGAAGGCAATCGAGCGGCCGATCGGCTCAGCTTCCGGATCAACGAAGATCGAAGACACCACGCTGACGATGTCGGCCATCGATACGGGCGCGATGACATACTCGGAAATGCCCGAACGGATGAGTTCGCGGTACAAGCCGACATCGTTGTAGTGGCCGACAACCACCACCTTGGAGGTCGGGTCACAATGCTCGGAGAGCTGGGCGAGTTGTTCCAGCAACAGCTTCGGCTCGCTGCGCGATTCAAGCAGGATCAGGTTCGGTGTCGGCGCCGACTGATAGAATTCGATAGCGGTAGGGATGCCCCCCATATGCACTTTCAGATGGGCCTTGGCCATGCGGCGATCCTCGCCGGCGCGCTCGACCGGATTGGCTACGCCTTCGGTCTCGCAAAATGCCTGGATCGAAATGCGCGGGATCGGCCGCAACGCCTGCATCGCGGCAATATCCTGCTCCGAGGTTTCGCCGCCCGGTACCTCTGTGTCGTAGGCAAGATTGCTCATTGTCATCACTTTCCGTGACTTGCGCGGCTTAGGGTTTGTTGAGCCTCAACACTCGTTAATATTCGACTTCCGAATTGCCGAGGAATTCGTCCGAAATACCTCTGTCACGATAGACGTCGATCACCGCGCTCCGATTTGCCGCGTCGATGGGTGTCTGTTTGCGCGGTCCGATCAGATCGACCGGATTGGCCATCTGGGCGGCAAGGTTGTTTTGGTACGAACAGCCGAAATCGGCATAGTGCTTGTTTTCCGAAGTCTCCAGCAGGTCTTCGGGCCAGCGCCCGCATTTATCCGTCTGAGCCTTCACCGAGACGTAGGCGACACGGACCGGGGCGGACGCTTCGACCGAACCGGATTGATAGGACCGCATGGCGATCCGCTTCCGGCTGATGCCGCTGGCCATGGCAAGCCTGGCGAAATCGCGGCCGGCGGCGGCCGCCGCGATTTCGTTGGCCGAACCGCTCGGAATCTCGATCGTCAGCACCGGAGCCGCGCTCCTGTCGTATCCGTCCAGGAAGCCCAGGAGCGTGTCGCGCTGGGATCTGGTCATGCCACGGTCGCCGGCGCCGACCGGAAGGTCGATCTTCTGTATCTTCTCGGCTATGACGATCGGATGGGTGGTGCGATAATCGTCCGGTATGGCACCCACCGTGACGCTGTCGCGATTGGCGCAGCCGGCCAGCAATGCCGCCACCGCGATCGCCATAATGGGAACGGCCGGCCGCCAGATTCGCGAATGGACCGACCGCGTCGCGGTGATCGCCCGTGCCTTCGATGCTGCCTTAGACATGACCGCTTCCCCGCTTACTTGTAGATGAAGCCGACAACGCCGTGGTAACGGCCGTTGGGCTTGTCGGTCTGCATGGTGCCGTAGACACGGTTGACGCGGCCAAGGAAAATGCCGGCACCATCGCTGGCGGCGTTGAAATTGTCATCCGGCTTGGCAAGATCGTTGCGCGCCACCGGCTTCACCAGATACGGCGTAATGATGATGACGAGCTCGGTCTCGTTGCGAACGAAATCCCTGCTGCGGAACAGCGCGCCAAGCACTGGAATCTTTGTCAGACCGGGCAAGCCGTTGACGGCTTGCCTGAGATCATCGCGGACAAGGCCGGCAATCATCATCGAGCCGCCCGAAGGCAGTTCCACTGTTGTGTCGGCCAAGCGCTTGCGGAGCGACAGGGCGTTCATGCCGGGGCTTGTTACGCCTTCGGACAAAGATACTGATCCCTCCGTTGTCGGCTCGGAGACCGAGGTCCTGACCTTCAGGCTGATGCGGCCGGGAGACAGCACCACCGGCTGGAATTCCAGGCCAATGCCATATTCGATCTTCTCGATTGAATAGGTCTTCAGACCTGTCTGGTTATCGTTGGATACGGCTTGGGAAACGCTGGTCACCATATTGTATTCACCGCCGACCTTGAAGGTCGCCTTCTCGCCGGATACCGCTGTCAGTGTTGGCTCGGCCAGGGTTTTCATGACGCCTGACTGTTCCATGGCGTTGATGTAGGCCTGCAGCGTCGAGCTGCCGATGGCGAGGCCCGAGTTCGACAGCGACTTGCCCAAACCGGTGAAATTGTCGCTTACCGCACCCCAGCTGATACCGTTGCTGCTGCCGCTGCCCATCATATTGACGCCGAGCTGCTTCATCACCGAGCGGCTGACTTCCGCAACCGTCACCTTCAGCGTGACCTGGTCGTCGCCGATGATCTGCAGCAGGTTGACGATCTGGCTGACGCGACGCTCGGCATCCGGGTTGTCAATGGCGACGCCAGCCTCGGCCGAACCGCCGGCGGCAGTCTGCGAATATTGTCCCGTGGTCGCTTCACCGCCCGACACGAAGATGGTGGCCAGCTGTTCCGCCCGCTTGGCATCCAGGGGCGTGTCCACGGTTCCGGTCAGAACGACATTGTCGTTCAGGAGTTCGACTTTGACGGTCGATGACGGGATGAAGCGCCTGATATAGTCCTCCAGCCCGGCAACATCGCGTTCGACCGCCAGATCAAGGCTGACGATCTGCTCGCCATTCGGGCCAAAGACGAAGATGTTGGTCTCGCCGACCGCCTTTCCGAACAGATAGATGCGCCTGGCAGTGCGGGTCACCGCGTCGGCTACAGCTGGGTTGGCGACGAGAATATCGTAGGCATCGCTCGGCAGGTCGATGACCACCGATTTGTTCAGTCCGAGCTTGACCCGCTGGGTGGCGGTCGAAGCCGTGACCCTGGCGTTGTCGCCTGCTGCGCTGGCACAGAGAACGCCATATGCATTCGTTCCAAGGAAAAGCAGGCCGATCGCCGCAGCCAGCGTGACCGGCAATTTGGTTTTTAGCCTCATTTCCTCGCCCCCACTTCGGAAACTTCGCCCGACTTGATCAACCGCACGGTTCCGCGCCGGCCATTGCCGGAAACCAGGTAATCGGCTTCGCCCACATTCTTGTCCTGACTGTCCTTGATCGAGCGCAGCGCCAATGTCAGGCGATCCGCCATCTGCTGTGCGACGGTGATGATCTCGGACTGCTGCGGCGTCAGTTCCAGGGTGGCGGTCTGGCCAACCCTGGTCTTCTTACCTTCCTCGTCCTCCTGAATGGTCTGGTCGATCGCCAGGACGCGAATGTTCTTCAGGATAGTTTCGGTCGTGAAGCCCGGACCACCGCCATTGGCGGGATCGGCTCTGCGGGTCATGATGACGTCGACGAAATCGTTGGGAAGAATAAAGCCACCGGCCGAGGTGTCGGCCGAGATGCTTGTGGCAACGGCCCGCATGCCGGAGGGCAGGATCGACGACATGAAGCTTTGCCCTTCACCGATCAGCTTCGAGCGCCGCAGCGGCTCGCCGGCGTAGAGCGCCACGCGAGCGACGGCGCCCTTCAGCTTGTCCAGCGCTTCAGGCTCGGCGGCGCGGGTGATGAAATTTGCGTTGATGCCTGCGGACGGCCATGACTCCCAGGAAATGTTGTTTTCAAGCGGACTGCCCATCGGAACGTCGCCGGAAAGAACAAGCACATCCTGCAGCGCGATCGCCGGCGCCTGAGGACCGGAATCGACAACCGGAGGCGGCGGAGCCACGACCATGTTCTTCGCGACATAGCCTGCACCACCGGCCGCGGCTATCGCCACGCTCAGAATAATCAATCGGGATGCTGGCATCTGTCCGAACCTCGCCTTGGCAAACCACGTAGCCAAGCGGGACTTTGCAGCGGCAATCGTCAAAACAAGGTTAATGTTATACTTACGATCGTGATTAATTTAACGTTTACATAAATTGGACCGACAAGCCCGGCCCGAAGGAAAACGTGGCCAACTCGCCTGCTCGGCGCCAATGGCGTAAAGCGAAATTCAGCCCGCCAGCCTGGTAAGTGCCCAGGCCATCAACGGCGAGTCGGAATAGGTGAGCAGACCGCCAATGCCAAGCGCAATGCCGTACGGAACGCCGGTCGCCTCATCGGCGAAATGGCGCAGGAACGGATTGTGGCTTGTGACGGCGGCAAGCGGCGATTTTCGATAGGCGAGGATGGCTAGCGTCAGCAGGCCGCCGATGAATGTCGAGGCGACGAGGTATTCGATGAGATGGATGTTCAGTCCCATCCACATGGCAGTGGCAGCCAGAAGCTTGGCGTCGCCGCCGCCCATGCCGCCCAGCGCGAACAGGCCGAACGTCACCGCGAGAACCAGGCCGGCGGCGGCGAAATGCCAGCCATAGGTGGCCCAGTCCATGCCGGTCAAAGGCGCAACCAAGGCGAAGACAACCACAAGCAACACCGGCACGCGATTGGCGATCGTCATCGAAAGCATGTCGGAGATCGCGGCAAAAAGCATGCAGAACGGAAACACGACGAAGATCACGGCTTCAAGCATCGGCGCGCCTATGACCCAATTGCATCTGGCCCCAGCCTAATCCTATTCGATTAACGACTGATGAGGCCTAAATTTCAAATCATACCAGGACTAAATAAGGGCCGCCAGTGCGGCGGCCCTTATTTCAGAACAACCGAACCCGTTACGGTCAGCTACCGTTCACCTTAGTGGAGATGGCGGTGAACTTGGCGTTCAGCGAGTTGCCGAGCTGGCCGGCGCCGACCATGATGGCGAGTGCGATAAGAGCGGCGATCAGACCGTATTCGATAGCGGTCGCGCCGGATTCGTCCTTCACAAAACGTGCGATGAGGTTAGACATTCGAGCTCCTACTCCAATTGTTACAGCACTTCCGTCAACTTCTCTTGGTGGCTGATCGGATACTGCGAATCTAAGGAGAAGCTGTTTCAATCGGCTTAATAAACAGGCTTACCGATTCCTTTCCCGCTTCGACGAGATTGCGTGGTTAACCCAGAACTAAAATACCCGCCGCTAGGCGCCCGGGCTGACAAAAGGCGCAAAAGGCGCAATTCGGCAAAGACGTTCCAGCCGTGCCGGCTAGGCCCAATGCCGGTTCCGGCTTGATCCTGAACTCCAGCCGCTTAACGGTTGGTTCACCAATCTCGTTCATGTTCCGTTGAACAGTTTGCCAGGGGGCGCCTCAATGGCCGGGCCGAGATCATCATTTCCAGTTGCCGTGCTTTTTGCCGCAGCGGCTTTCGCCTTTCCAGCCAAGGCCGGCGCCGGCATCGAGGTGACGATGAACCAGGCAAAGATCATCAAATTGTCGCGCGCCGCCGATACGATTGTCGTCGGCAATCCGGCGATCGCCGACGCCTCCGTGCAGGACGCATCGACGATCGTACTGACCGGCAAGGGATTTGGCGTCACCAATCTCGTCGTCCTCGACCAGGAGGGTAACCCGATCGTCGATGAGCAAATAACCGTCGTGCGCCAGGCAGCGTCGTCGGTGCGCATCTATCGGCGTTCCGAAGTACAGACCATGTCCTGCGCGCCATATTGCGAAAGCTCGTATAAGAGCGATGCCGAGAAGGCCTCTGAAGCCGAAATGAGCGCCGGGCATTAGCTAGCCGACGTGTCCGCCTTTGGCGGGAACGTGCTTCGGTTATCGCCGGGTTAAGGCCTTCCCGTTGAATTTAACGGTCATTCCAACCGGACTTCAATCGGTTCCGACTAAGGGTGGGACCGATACAGAAGCGGCATCGGCGGGCAGAGGACATGAACAAGGCAGGACGAGCAGGTTCTCCAAGACGGTTTTTGGGCGACCGCCGCGGAAGCACGGCGATCGAATTCGCCATGCTTGCAATTCCTTTCGCGCTTCTTGTCTTCGCCATCCTGGAGAGCTGCATTTCTTTTGCCGCACAGGAAGTGATGGCAAACGCCACCGACGACATCGCGCGCCAGCTGCGTACCGGCCAACTAAGACCGGCCGATGTGTCCGGGACCAAGCTGCGGGATATGATCTGCACCAAATTGGAGATCATGGTCGCCAAGACCTGTCCCGGATTGCTGGTGGACTTGCGGGAATATCCGACCTTCGCCGATGCGGCGCTGGCCGGTTTCAAGATTCAGGATGGCGATGTCGTGCTGACCAAGGGCACGAGCACACAGACCTTCACCGTCGCACCTGGCCTGGCGGAGTCGAGAAACATGCTGCGTGTTTTTTACAAATGGCCGGTGATGACCGACTTCATGGCCAAATCGATGGCCAACCTGAAGGACGGCAAAACGCTGCATTTTGCTTCGATCACTTGGCAGAACGAGCCGTTCGACAACTGAACCACGTAGTCGCTTGAAAAGGGCAAAGCCATGATTCGTGCGGGGGCACAGCTGGGCATCGCAGGGATTTGTACAAGAGCAGTCCGGCTTTGCTCGGACCGCCGCGGTATTGCGGCTGTCGAGTTTGCCCTCATCGTGCCTGTCCTGTTGATCATGTACTTTATGACAATGGAGGCCTCGCAAGCCATCGAGACCAGCAAGAAGGTCAGCCGCATCGGCAGCATGGTAGCGGACCTCGTCACGCAGCAGCAGACCGTCAAGGCGGCCGATGTCGATGCCATCATGGCGATCGGCAGTTCCACGCTCCAGCCCTACAACCGCTCGAAACCGAAGATCATTATCACGGCGATACAGGTGACGAACGAGACGACGCCGAAAGTCCTGGTCGTGTGGTCGCGCAAACTGGTCGATGGCGTCTCTAGCGTCGACGCTGTCAAGGATTCCACCACAACGGTCCCGAGCGCGCTCAAGATCAAAGGCACGTTCCTCATTCGGGTCGAAAGCGATCTCGCCTACAAGCCAATCATCACCTGGTCGGCGGACGGCCAAAGCCGGTTCGGGTTGAGCTCGGTCTTCAATTCGATATCGATGGCGGAAACTTATTATCTGCGGCCGCGCAGGAGCCCGACCATTCCGTGCAGCGATTGCTGACGCCTGAAGCCCGCTAACCGGTCTGTTGCTATTGCTTGCGACCGCGGGCCGAGACTAGACGCACGATGGCTGCAGCCAGCACATAGTCCCTCGGACCGGCAACGGTTCGGCGACGATACCGATACGGAACGTTCCGATAACATCGCGCCAATCGGCTCGCGCCAGGTTTGTGCAAGACGCATCCAGCAGCAAAGCCAGTACGGCGGCGAATGCCGTCAGGGCAAGCCTCATGCGAGCTCCGCGCCGCGCATTTCCATCCGCAGATCGACCATGCCGCGATTCGTCTCTCCGGGACCAGCACGCCAAGCCGTGCCGTTGGGTTTCCGAATTGCCAATGGCGGCGCGGAACCCTATGTCTGAGCCAACACACAGGCAATGATGAACCTTTCGATGGCACGCGCCTTCCTTTTTGTCCTCGACTCCTTCGGCATCGGCGGCGCGGCCGATGCCGAACGTTATGGCGACACCGGCTCTAATACGTTCGCACACATCGCGCGGGCCTGCGCAGAAGGCCGCGCCGATCGCGAAAGCCTGCGTGCCGGACCCCTTCTTGTACCAAACATGCTCGCGCTCGGCCTCGGCCAGGCCGCGGCAACGGCGACGGGTTTCAGGTTCGAGAATGCCGGCAGTGCGCCGCTTGCCGCCGCCTTTCACGGCGCGGCCCAAGAGGTTTCGAGCGGCAAGGACACGCCATCGGGCCATTGGGAAATAGCCGGCCTGCCGGTCCGTTTCGACTGGGGTTACTTCCCAGACAAGATTCCCGCCTTTCCGGCCGAGTTGACCGACGCAATGGTGCGTGAAGGGAAGGTGCCTGGCATCCTCGGCAATTGCCATGCTCCGGGCACCGAGATTATCGAACGGTTCGGCGAAGGCCATATCCGCACCGGCAAGCCGATCTGCTACACCTCGATCGACTCCGTCCTGCAGATCGCCGCGCATGAGGTTCATTTCGGCCTGGAACGGCTTTACGAGTTCTGCAAAGTGGTGCGCAGGCTCGTCGATCCGCTGAATATCGGCCGCGTCATCGCGAGGCCGTTTATCGGTGAAACCGCCGCCACGTTCGAGCGAACGCATAATCGTCGCGACTATGCCGTACCGCCGCCGGAACCGACGCTGCTCGATCGGCTGACGGCGCGCGGCAGCCGGGTTATCGCGATCGGCAAGATCGGCGACATTTTCGCCCATCGGGGGATCTCGGAAGTCCGCAAGGCTGCCGGCAACATGGCGATGTTCGACAAAACGCTTGGTGCCATGGAAGACGCCCGCGACGGCGACCTCGTCTTCGCGAACTTTGTCGACTTCGACACCGAGTTCGGGCATCGGCGCGACGTTGCGGGATATGCCGCCGCACTCGAAGCTTTCGACCGGCGCCTGCCCGAGGCATTCGCACGGCTGAGGCCAGGCGATCTGCTCATTTTGACCGCCGATCACGGCAACGATCCGACGTGGCGCGGCACCGACCACACGCGCGAGCGTATTCCGATTATCGGGACACGGCCGGGTTTCAAAGGCGCAGAGATCGGACTGAGGACAACATTTGCCGACATCGGCGAAACCGTGGCCGAACATCTCGGGCTGGCGCGCGGCCGTCACGGCACCTCCTTCCATGCCACGATAGGTGGCCATGCCTGAGCTGCCGGAGGTAGAGACAGTCAGGCGCGGTCTGCAGCCGGCCCTTGAAGGTGCCCGCATTGTCGGTGTCGAGGCACGCCGGCCGGATTTGCGGTTTCCGTTCCCCGAGAGATTTTCGGAGCGGCTGACCGGCAAGACGATTGCGGCGCTCGGCCGCCGTGCCAAATATCTGACAATGCACATGGACAACGGCCCGGTTCTGATCTGCCATCTCGGCATGTCGGGTTCGTTTCGCATCGAAACGGCCGACGAGAGCGCAACGCCCGGCGCGTTCCACCACGAACGTTCGAAAAACACTGCTCACGATCACGTCGTCTTCGACATCGCATCCCCTGCCGGCGTCCGCTCTCGCGTGATCTTCAACGACCCGCGCCGCTTCGGGTTCATGCTGTTTTCGGAAGGCGAGCCCGACATGCATCCGATGCTGGCGGGATTAGGCGTCGAGCCTACAGGCAACGCACTGGACGGCGCGCTGCTCGCTTCGTTGCTGAAAGGTCGCAAGTCACCGCTGAAAGCGGCACTTCTGGACCAGAGGCTGATTGCCGGGCTAGGCAATATCTACGTCTCGGAAGCGCTTTGGCGGGCCGGCCTGTCGCCGCTGCGCGAAGCGGGCACCCTCGCGAGAGCCGGCAAGAAAGCCAAAGAGCAGAGCGAACGCCTGGCCGCAGCAATCCGCTCGGTCGTCGCCGATGCGATCGCCGCCGGCGGCTCGTCGTTGCGCGATTATATGCAGACCGATGGATCGCTGGGCTACTTCCAGCATTCCTTCGCGGTTTACGATCGCGAGGGGGAAGCCTGCTCCAAGCCTGGTTGTGGCGGCCACATCGAGCGTATCGTGCAAAGCGGTCGTTCGACTTTCCACTGCCGGGCCTGTCAGGCTTGAACCAGAAGCGAGGAGGAGCAAAGCATGGGCTATGAAACCATCATCGTCGAAACCCGCGGCAAGGTCGGGCTGATTACGCTGAACCGGCCGCAGGCGCTCAACGCGCTGAATTCACAAGTGCTGGCGGAACTGGTCGCGTCGGTGAATAGCATGGGCGCCAATGCCGACATCGGCGCCATGGTCATCACTGGTTCGGAAAAGGCTTTCGCGGCAGGTGCCGATATCAAGGAAATGCAGTCCATCTCCTATGTGGATGCCTATCTGCAGGATTTCTTCGTCGGCTGGGAAGAATTTACGCGGGCACGAAAGCCGATCATCGCGGCGGTGGCGGGCTATGCGCTGGGGGGCGGCTGCGAACTGGCGATGATGTGCGACTTCATCATCGCCGCCGACACCGCCAAGTTTGGCCAACCCGAGATCACGCTGGGCGTCATGCCCGGCATGGGCGGATCGCAGCGCCTGACCCGCTTTGTCGGCAAGTCAAAGGCGATGGATATGTGCCTGACGGGTCGAATGATGGACGCAGCCGAGGCCGAGCGTTCCGGCCTTGTCTCGCGCGTGGTGCCAGCCGGCGAGTTGATCGAGGAAGCGCTTAAGGCAGCGTCCAAGATCGCTGGTTTTTCCTTGCCGTCGGTGATGATGGCAAAGGAGGCCGTCAACCGCGCCTATGAGACGACGCTCACCGAGGGTCTGCGGTTCGAGCGCCGGCTGTTTCATTCGCTGTTTGCGCTGGATGACCAGAAGGAAGGCATGGCGGCCTTCACCGGCAAGCGGAAGCCGAATTTCACGAACCGATGAGATGACGAAGGCGCCGGTCAAAAAGAAAGCGCTGCAGCGTTGACGCGCCGGAAAAGCTGAACTATAAGCCGCACCAATCGAGGCGGCCCTGTGGCTGCCCGTTTGTTTTTTGCGCCCTGCGGTATCCCGCAAGCGCCCACCAGATCAGAAGAGAGGCACCATGGCCAATACCTCCTCGGCCAAAAAGGCAACGCGCAAGATCGCCCGTCGCGCAGCGATCAACAAGAACCGCCGCTCCCGCGTCCGGACCTACATCCGCCAGGTCGAAGAGGCGCTCGCAGCTGGCGACAAGGCGGCCGCACAGGCTGCCTTCAAGGTGGCCGAGCCGGAATTGATGCGCGCCGCGACCAAGGGCGTGGTGCACAAGAACACGGCATCGCGCAAGGTGTCGCGGCTGGCCCAACGGGTCAAGGTGCTGTCGGCCTAATATACCTTTTCCTGAACTGCGCTTCTTCAAACCCGGCCAATCGCGCCGGGTTTTTTTCGTTTGCCGGCAAGTACTTAAAAGAAAGCCCGCAAAATGGCGCTCCGCGGGCATTTCAAAGTTCGAAATGCTTTGCCGGCATATACATGCCTGCTGATATTCGCAGCCTTCGAAACCGCCAATGCGAAAATTTCCGAACGTCACAGATTACTGTTTTTTTTCAGAGGCTTACCGATGGTGATCCACAGCTTGTTCACATCGGCTGTGGCCGATAGGCGGCAATTGGCTGTCAAGTGAATTATTTCAGAAAATTTCGCGTTGTGTGGCCTTTTTCATATTCGCCGGAAAAGGGTTTGAATCACAATGGCTTTGTCAAAATCAACTGTTGCAGCATGGCGTTCGAAACGTCCCTTGCTAGTCAGATTCCTTAAAAATCCGTTAGGGGTGGCCTTGCCCTATCCACAGCGATTTCGGTAATGTCTGTCCATCGAAGGGACGGGCCCTTGGCCCTTGACCAGCCTGAAACCGGCCAGCTCAAATTGGCAGAGTTTACACCGCGGATTCAACTCCGCGGACGGGGTTGGTTTGTCTTTTCGATACGGTAGGGGACTGGCGTAATTGTACATGGCAGGTCGACGGTGCGCCGGCGGTTTTTCGCCGGACGGCATTTTGTTGCCCTGACATGACCAAAGCGGATCGGCTCTTCGGCGCCGGACCGACAACGAGGCGATTCATCAGCCGGCGGCGGCGATGGTGTCGCAGCGAAGACACGGTCGCCGGAAACATGGATGCAGGAGGCGCATCCCCGGCGGAAAACAGGTACAAGAGACAAGGAACTCGATCATGCAGAGCGGCGGCATCGAAAGGGAGCTTACAGGCGACCTCCCATTTCCTGGAACGTTAATCGGAAGGAACGACATGGCGGCTTCCAATGAAGCTGAACAGAAGTTCGATCGGGTCAAGGCCCAGTTGAAGGCGCGTCTGGGAACCGAGGTCTATTCGAGCTGGTTCGGGCGCATGAAGGTCGCTGAATCCTCTAAGGGCATTGTCCGCATCTCAGTGCCAACCGCATTCCTGCGTTCATGGATCAACGGCCACTATCTCGATCTCATCACCGAGTTGTGGAAGCACGAGGATCCGGAGATCCTCAAGATCGAGATAGTGGTTCGCACCGCCACACGGCAGGGCCGCAACAGCGTCGAGCCAGAAGTGGCCCCGGCGCGCAAGATGACCAGGCAGACGCAAACCGCGCTCTCTGCGGGCACGGCGAGCCCCAGCAGGGTCGAACGGGTCCCGGTACCCCGCCCGGGGATGCCGGCAGAAACCGAGTTCCGGCACAATGTTCTCGGTTCGCCACTCGATCCACGCTATACTTTCACCTCCTTCATCGAAGGACAATCGAACCGAGTGGCTTTTGCCGCCGCCAAGGCGGTCGCGGAATCGCAGTCGAGCGCGGTGCGTTTCAATCCGCTCTTTCTTCACGCGACGGTCGGGCTGGGCAAAACGCACCTGTTGCAGGCGATCGCCGCAGAATCGCTGAAGCAGAATCCGAAATCGCGGGTCGTCTATCTGACGGCTGAGTATTTCATGTGGCGGTTCGCCACCGCGATCCGCGACAACAACGCACTGACGCTGAAAGAACAGCTGCGCGACATCGACCTCCTCATCATCGACGACATGCAGTTCCTGCAGGGCAAGTCGATCCAGCACGAATTCTGCCATTTGATCAACATGCTGCTCGACAGCGCCAAGCAAGTGGTGGTCGCTGCCGACCGGCCGCCGTCGGAATTGGAGTCGCTGGAGCCACGCGTCCGCTCGCGCCTCAACGGCGGCGTCGCGCTGGAAATGTCAGCCCCGGATTTCGCCATGCGTATCGGTATGCTCAAGCTCAGGCTTGCCACCGCCAAGCTCGACGATGCGTCGCTCGATATTTCCGAAGAGATCCTCAACCACGTCGCCCGCACGGTGACCGGCAGCGGACGCGAGCTCGAAGGTGCCTTCAACCAGCTTTTGTTTCGCCAATCCTTCGAACCGCAGATCACCATCGACCGCATCGACGAGATCCTTGGCCACATCTATCGTTCGGGCGAACCCAAGCGGGTGCGTATCGAGGACATCCAACGCATCGTCGCGCGCCACTACAACGTGTCGAAGACCGAACTTCTGTCCAACCGGCGCACACGCACCATCGTCAAGCCACGGCAGGTCGCCATGTATCTGTCGAAGGTGATGACGCCGCGCTCGCTGCCGGAGATCGGGCGGCGGTTCGGCGGTCGTGACCATACGACCGTGCTGCATGCGGTGCGCAAGATCGAGGATCTTTCCGGTGCCGACAACACACTGGCGCAGGAACTCGAATTGCTGAGAAGGCTGATCAACGACCAGGCCTGACGGCCCGAAAAACGCCGGCTCGCGGACTCCGGCCTTTTTATCCCCAGAAAGCCCGTGCAGCCGGTCCGAACCGGTGGCGCGGGCTTGCGTTTGCCGGGTTTTTCCTGTCAGTTTACGCAGATTCTGAGCCTGTTCAGACCTTTCGCGGGGCGCCGCTTGCCGGAGACCCGTTCATTCATTCAAGCGAGCCTGTTTCGTCATGCGTGTTATCCTGGAACGGTCAAATCTCCTGAAGTCGCTCAACCATGTTCACCGCGTGGTCGAGCGGCGCAATACCATTCCGATCCTGTCGAACGTGCTGCTCAGCGCCGAGGGGGCCAGCCTTGAAATGAAGGCGACCGACCTCGACCTGGAGGTGACCGAAGCAACGCCGGCAAAGGTCGAACGTGGCGGGGCGACGACGGTCCCGGCACATCTGCTCTATGACATCGTGCGCAAGCTTGCCGACGGCGCGGAGGTGGCGCTGAAGACCGACGAAGACGGCAACGCCATGACGGTGACGTCGGGGCGCTCGAGCTTCCGCCTGCAATGCCTGCCGCAGTCCGACTTTCCCGAGCTTTCAGCCGGGTCGTTCTCGCATATTTTCCGGCTCGATTCCGTCGGACTAAAGGGCCTCATCGAAAAGACCCAGTTCGCCATCTCGACCGAGGAGACGCGCTATTATCTGAACGGCATTTATCTGCACACGCACGAGGCCGGCGGCAAGCTGAAGCTGCGCTCTGTCGCGACCGACGGCCACCGGCTGGCGCGCGCCGAGATCGATGCGCCGGCAGGCTCTGAGGGCATGCCTGGCGTCATAATCCCGCGAAAGACGGTCAGCGAGCTGCAAAAGCTGGTCGACGATCCCGATGTTGCAGTCACCACCGAGTTGTCCGACACCAAGATCCGTTTCACCATCGGCAGCGTTATCTTGACCTCCAAGCTGATCGACGGCACTTTCCCGGACTACCAGCGCGTCATTCCGACCGGCAACGACAAGAAGCTGATTATCGATCGCCAGAGTTTCGCCGCTGCCGTCGATCGCGTTTCGACCATTTCGTCCGAACGCGGCCGGGCGGTGAAGCTTTCGATCGCCGAAGGGCAGGTCACGCTTGCGGTCAACAACCCGGATTCGGGCAGTGCCACCGAGGAACTGGCGGCCGACTATTCCTCCGATCCGATCGAAATCGGCTTCAACGCCAAATACCTGCTCGACGTTGCCGCGCAACTGACCGGCACGGAGGCGAAGTTCATGCTGGCGGATGCCGGTTCCCCGACGCTGATCCACGACATGGCCGACGAGACCGCGCTCTACGTGCTGATGCCGATGCGGGTGTAGGGCCCGAACGGGGCCATCTTGCTGTCGTGACCAGATCTGCAAAACCGCAGCAGACGTACATAAGTAAGCTCACACTTACGAATTTCCGCAACTATGCGGCGTTGGCAATCGACCTTGATCCCGGCGCTGTGGTTTTCTCCGGCGACAATGGCGCCGGCAAGACCAATCTGCTTGAAGCGATCTCGCTGCTCACGCCGGGCCGCGGCCTGCGCCGCGCACCCTATTCCGAGGTGGCGCGCGAAGGCGGCGACGGTGGCTTTGCGCTGCATGCCCGGCTTGACGGGCCGGAAGGCCAGGTCGAGATCGGTACCGGAATATCGGGCAGCGACGGCGAAGCCGGCCGGCGGGTGCGGATCAACGGCGCGACGGCACGCTCAGCCGAAGACATGCTGGAATGGCTGCGCGTGGTCTGGCTGACACCGGCGATGGACGGCCTGTTCCCCGGGCCGGCTGCCGACCGCCGGCGCTTCCTAGACCGGCTGGTGCTGGCGATCGATCCTGGCCACGGCCAGCGCGCGCTTGACTACGAAAAGGCAATGCGCGGCCGCAACAGACTGCTCGCCGACGGTTCACGCGACGGTGCCTGGTTCGATGCGATCGAGATGCAAATGGCCGAGACCGGCGTGGCGATTGCCGCGGCGCGTGCCGAACTGGTGCGCCTGCTCGCCGCCATGATCGACCGGCTGCCCGGCGACGGACCGTTTCCGCAAGCCGACATCGGCATCTCTGGCGAACTGGAAGGCGAACTCGGTATTTTGCCGGCCGTCGACGTAGAGGAACGGTTCCGTCGTGCGCTTGCCCAGGGGCGCGACCGCGACCGCACCGCCGGACGCACGCTCGACGGCCCGCACCGTTCCGACCTCGTGGTGCGCCACCGGCCCAAGGCGATGCCGGCCGAGCTCTGTTCGACCGGCGAGCAGAAGGCGCTGCTGGTCGGCATTGTCTTGTCGCATGCGCGGCTAACCGGCGAGATGTCGGGCATGACACCGATCCTGCTGCTCGACGAGATCGCCGCCCATCTCGACGGCGGTCGACGGGCGGCCTTGTTCTCGATCCTGGAGGAACTAAACTGCCAGGCCTTCATGACCGGGACCGATGCCGCGTTGTTTGACAGCCTCAAGGGACGCGCGCAATTCCTGACCGTCGATCACGGCAAGGTCGGGCCGACCATTTGAATTTCGTCCATGGCGCATTTCTGAGCTGCATGCATTGACGCCTGACAAGCTTTTTCCTCCGTTATATGGTCCGGCGATGATCACAGCCGCCCTCACCGATGAAGAGCTCGAACGCTACGCCCGCCACATCGTGCTGCCCGAGATCGGCGGCGCCGGCCAGCAGCGGCTGAAGCGGGCGCGGGTGCTCGTCATTGGCGCCGGCGGATTGGGAGCGCCGGTGCTCGAATATCTCGCCGCCGCAGGGATTGGCACTCTCGGTATCGTCGACGACGACATCGTTTCGCTTTCCAACCTGCAACGACAAGTGATCCACGCCACGGGCGATGTCGGGGTGGCGAAAACCGACAGCGCCAGAGCGGCGATCATCCGCATCAATCCAAACGTCGTCGTGGAAGAGCACAATTTCAGGCTGACCGTGGACAACGCCCCTACCCTCATTGCCCGTTATGACATCGTCGTTGACGGCTCCGACAATTTCGAGACACGCTACGCGGTGGCCGACGCCTGCGCCGCGGAAAGCCGGCCGCTCGTGCATGCCGCCGTTGGCCGCTTCGACGGCTCGGTCACCGTACTGAAGCCATTCGAAACCGGCCCGGACGGCAAGTTGAACCCAAGCTACCGCGATCTCTTTCCCGAGGCGCCGCCGCCGGGACTGGTGCCATCCTGCGCGGTGGCCGGCATTGTCGGCGCGCTGACCGGGGTCATCGGCACGCTGCAAGCCATGGAAGCGATCAAGCTGATCACCGGGATTGGCGAGCCGCTGGTCGGACGACTGCTGCTCTACGATGCGCTGGCGGCACGCTTCGACACGATCCGCTACAAGCGAACCAGCCCGTGAGCCTGCCTGCCGACGTTTCCACCGTGCAGCTTGCGGCCGATTTCGACCGTTGGGACGAGGTGCTGGCGCTGGTCATGCGGGCCTTCGCCTTTATGGACGGGGTTATTGACCCGCCGTCCTCGGCGCATCGGCTCACCGTTGAAAATCTCAGGGCTAGAGCGCTGGAGGAGACAGCATTCCTGGCGCTGAAGGAAAACGAGATCGTCGGTTGCGTCTTCATCCTGAAGCGCGCAGACGAGCTCTATGTTGGAAAGCTCGCGGTCGAGCCGGTTCTTCAGGGACAAGGCATTGGAAAACAGCTGATGCAGGCCGTCGAAGATCTTGCCCGCAGCCACAACAGGACCGCCATCGAGCTCCAGACCCGGATCGAGCTGACCGGAAATCACGCAGCCTTTGCCCGCCTCGGTTTTCGTGAAACCGAACGGACAGCGCACAAGGGCTACGAGCGGCCGACCTCAATCACCATGCGCAAGGCGTTTTCGTAAGCCAACGCTATCCAACGACGAACGCGCGGTTGCCGCGGCAAGACCGTGTCGGCGTGACGGCAGGTCACGCCCTCAACGGCAGCACGCGGTCGGGCGGGCGATGACCATCGAAGAAGGCGCGGATATTGATGATCACCTTCTCGCCCATGTCGATACGGCCTTCGAGCGTCGCCGAACCCATATGCGGCAACAGCACGACCTTGCCTTTGTGGGCAAGCTTCAGCAGCTTGCTGTTCAGCGCCGGCTCGTGCTCGTAGACGTCGAGGCCGGCGCCGGCGATCTTGCCGTCATGGATGAGCTTGATCAGCGATTCCTCATCGATGATATCTCCGCGCGCGGTGTTGACTATGTAAGCGGACGGTTGCAGAAGCGCCAGCCGCCGTGCCGAAAGCAGATGGAAAGTTGCCGGTGTCGATGGGCAATTGACCGAGATAATGTCCATACGGGCAAGCATCTGGTCGAGGCTTTCCCAATACGTGGCTTCCAACTCCTCCTCGATTGCCGGCAGCACGCGGTGGCGGTTGTGGTAGTGGATCGAGAGGCCAAAGGCCTTGGCGCGCCTGGCGACGGCAGTGCCGATGCGACCCATGCCGACAATGCCGAGCCGTTTGCCCCAGATGCGACGGCCGAGCATCCAGGTCGGCGACCAGCCCGCCCATTTCTTATCGCCGGTCAGCACGTTGGCGCCTTCGGCCAGCCGCCGCGGTACGGCCAGCATCAGCGCCATGGTCATGTCGGCCGTATCTTCGGTCAACACGTTCGGCGTGTTGGTGACGGTGATGCCTTTCTTGGCCGCTGCCGCAACGTCGATCTTGTCGACGCCATTGCCGAAGTTGGCGATCAGCTTGAGGTTGTCGCCGGCCTGGGCAATCAGCGCCGCGTCGATATTGTCGGTCACAGTCGGCACCAGCACGTCGGCCTCCTTGACCGCCGCCACCAGTTCCGGCTGCGTCATCGGCCTGTCCTCCACATTCAAGCGGGCGTCGAACAACTCGCGCATGCGGGTCTCGACTAGGTCGGGCAACTTGCGCGTGATGACGACGAGGGGCTTCTTTTTGCCTGCCATTGTTTCCTCGAACTCGATCTCGTTGAGACCTCTTTAACCAAGAACGGCGAAACTGAGAGCCGATCGCGGTACCGGTCATCCATGTAACAAGCGGTTCCGCCGAAGACAAAGAAAAATGGGCGCGAAGGCCGATGGGTGGGCGCCGAAAGGAACGAAAGTGTCTGGTTTCGCGTCGCTCCGCCTGACCCTCAGTGCAGCATTCCTCGGCGCTCTCATCCATAGCCCACTGGTGATGGCGCAAAGTGCCGCCGCACCCGCCCAGAGCGTCACGCTCGGACCAAGCGGCTTGCCGCTGCCGCGCTTCGTCAGCCTGAAATCCGGCCGCGTCAACTCGCGCGTTGGGCCGGGCGTCAATTATTCCGTCGACTGGATGTATATGAAGCCAGGCCTGCCGATGGAGATCATCCAGGAGTTCGATACGTGGCGCCGTGTGCGTGATGCCGACGGCTCGGAAGGCTGGATCAATCAGTCGCTGCTTTCGGGCCGTCGCACGGCGATCGTCGCCCCCTGGCAGCGCGGCAAGGACGCTCGCGTCAACCTCCTTGACGACCCGGCAAAAGATGCAGGCGTCATCGCGATCCTCGAACCGGGGGTAATGGGCACGATCAAGTCCTGCGATGGCCAATGGTGCGAAATGACCTTCGACGGCCATACCGGCTGGCTCGCACAGTCGCTCGTCTGGGGTGCCTATCCCGGCGAAAAGGTCAAGAACTGACCTTTCCGAACCGGAGGTCAGGCCAGCGCTGCAAGCACCGGATCGGCATTTGTTTCGCTGATCTTCGGTTCGGGGATGGTTTAGCGGCCGATGCGGCCGAGATGGGTATCCTGGAAACTGCTCGACAGCTTCAAACCATAGCCCAGAGCGCGGTCGATGGCGATGTGGGCGATCCAGATCAGCGCGACAGCTATCGCCATTGCATTGTCAAAGACGCTGCCGACAAGCGCCAGCAGAACGGGCAAGATCAGTATGTGCAAGGCGTTGTAGGCGACGGCCCCGACGCGCGGCCCGGCCATGTAACCCAGCATCGACAGGTCGGGCGCCAGAATGAGCACGGCAAACAGCCACCAGGAAACACCGGCGATTGCATAGAAGACAAGAGCCGCCACCGCGACGGCGACCCATTCGAGCCGGAGCGTCAAATCCAGGAATTTCATAAGGCGCCGGTCAGTCGCAGCGTTTCGGACGCAGTCTCACCACGATATCGACATTGGCGATCTCCATGCCCTCCGGCGGTTCCGGCAGGTTGGAAACCGTCACCGGGCCGCTGTCGATATCGAAGATCCTGTTTTCGCCCTCGATATAGAAATGATGGTGATCGGAGGTGTTGGTGTCGAAATAAGTCTTCGATCCCTCGACGGCAAGGATGCGCAGAAGACCGGCCTGGGTAAACTGGTGCAGAGCATTGTAGACGGTGGCCAGAGACACCGGCACGCCGGCGGCAAGCGCCTCCTCGTGCAGTTCCTCGGCCGAAAGATGGCGGTCGCCCTTGGCGAAAAGCAGATCGGCCAGCGCGATGCGCTGGCGTGTCGGCCTCAGACCGGCCTCGCGAACCCGCTTGTCCACAGCGACATTATCCTTCCGGCAACCCAGATCCATCTATCCGTCGCGCTCACAGTTCCGCCTCAGACAGGTCCAAAATGGCAGAAATTGAGCATCTGCCGAAACTGGACGTGTCCTGACATATATTCTGTCGACCGAATGCGATCAATAGCGCGCATTGACCCGGGCAGACGGGCAGGTTAAGCGCAAGCGCCGGTTTCCGGCCTGAAACAGATTGTGTTAGGAAACCACCGACAAGGGCGCCTATCGCCCGGGACGATCACGGGGACGAGATTGATGGCGGGTTCGAAATCCAGCTACGGTTACGAGGAATTGCTTGCCTGCGCCCGCGGCGAGCTGTTCGGACCGGGAAATGCGCAGCTGCCCTATCCGCCGATGCTGATGTTCGACCGCATCACCGAGATCAGCGAGACCGGCGGTGCGTTCGACAAGGGTTTCATCCGCGCGGAATTCGATATCAAGCCGGATTTGTGGTTTTTCGCCTGCCATTTCATCGGTAATCCGATCATGCCAGGATGCCTAGGCCTGGACGCCATGTGGCAGTTGACGGGGTTCTATCTCGGATGGCTCGGTGAACCCGGCAAGGGGATGGCGCTGTCGACCGGTGAGGTGAGGTTCAAAGGCATGGTCACGCCTTCGGTCAAGAAGGTGGAGTATGGCGTCGACTTCAAGCGAGTGATGCGCGGTCGGCTTGTGCTTGGCATCGCCGATGGCTGGCTGAAGGCAGATGGCGAGCCCATATACGCGGCAACGGATCTGAAGGTCGGTCTGTCCAAGCAATCGGCCGCCGTCTGAACGAAGACCCTACAGTACGACGTCTTGGACGTCTGATGAACGCTGTAGCACTTTAATTTTGCGCATGGTTCCATTCCGGAAATTGATTTCAGGTTCGGGGTCCGCGCTGGAAGGAGTTGCGAATGAGACGGGTCGTAGTCACAGGTCTCGGCATCGTGTCGTCGATAGGCAACAATGCCAACGAGGTGCAGACCTCGCTGCACGATGCCAGATCCGGCATCAGCTTCTCCGACTCTTTCGCCGAGCATGGCTTCCGTTGCCGGGTGTGGGGTGCGCCGACGCTGGACCCATCGGGCATGATCGACCGTCGCGCCATGCGCTTCCTGTCGCAGGGTGCTGCCTGGAACCATGTCGCAATGGACCAGGCGATCGCAGACGCCGGCCTCGACGGGGCCGACATCACCAACGAGCGCACCGGTATCGTGATGGGCTCCGGCGGACCGTCGACCCGTGCAATCGTCGAGGCGGCCGAGACCACGATCAAAAACGGCAGCCCCAAGCGGATCGGGCCGTTCGCGGTGCCAAAAGCGATGTCGTCGACCGCGTCGGCGACGCTTGCCACCTGGTTCAAGATCCACGGTGTCAACTATTCGATCTCATCGGCCTGCTCGACGTCTGCGCATTGCATCGGCAATGGCTACGAGCTGATCCAGTGGGGCAAGCAGGACATCGTCTTCGCCGGCGGCCATGAGGATCTCGACTGGACGATGTCGGATCTCTTCGATGCCATGGGCGCCATGTCGTCCAAGTTCAACGACAGGGCATCGGTCGCCTCACGCGCCTACGACGTCGATCGCGACGGTTTCGTCATTGCCGGCGGCGCCGGCGTGCTGATTCTTGAAGAGCTCGGGCATGCCAAGGCACGCGGCGCCAAGATCTATGCCGAGATCGTCGGCTATGGCGCGACATCGGACGGCTACGACATGGTGGCGCCGTCGGGCGAAGGCGCGGCGCGCTGCATGAAGCAGGCGCTCGCAACGGTGTCCTCGCCGGTCGACTACATCAATACGCACGGCACCTCGACGCCGGTCGGCGACTCCAAGGAAATGGGCGCCATCCGCGAGGTGTTCGGCGAGAAGATGCCTTTCATCACGTCGACCAAATCGCTAACCGGCCATTCTCTGGGCGCCGCCGGCGTGCAGGAATCGATCTACTCGATCCTGATGATGCAAGGCGGCTTCATCGGCGAGAGCGCCCACATTGAGAACCTCGATCCGGAATTCGAGGGCATGCCGATCGTGCGCAAGCGCATCGACGATGCAAGGATCGACACCGTTTTGTCCAATTCGTTCGGTTTCGGTGGCACCAACGCAACGCTGATTTTCCAGCGCTATTCCGCATAAGGATTTGCCGACCATGGACGGATTGATGAAGGGCAAGCGCGGGCTTGTCATGGGTGTTGCCAACGATCATTCGATCGCCTGGGGTATCGCCCGCAAACTGTCCGAACATGGCGCGGACCTCGCCTTCACCTATCAGGGCGAGGCCTTCGGGCGCCGGGTCAAGCCGCTCGCCGAGAAATTGGGCGCATCCCTGGTGGTGCCTTGCGACGTCGAGGACAGCGTGTCGGTCGCCGCGACTTTCGAGACTTTGGGGAAGGCGTGGGGCGGGCTGGATTTCGTCGTCCATGCAATCGGCTTTTCCGACAAGAACGAGCTGAAAGGCCTCTACGCCGACACGAGCCGCGACAACTTCATCCGCACAATGGTGATCTCCTGCTACTCCTTCACCGAGATCGCCCGTCACGCCGCCACATTGATGAAGGATAGCGGTTCGATGATCACGCTGACCTATGCCGGTTCGGTCCGTGTCATGCCGAACTACAACGTTATGGGTGTCGCCAAGGCGGGGCTGGAGGCCAGCGTCCGCTATCTCGCCAACGACTACGGCCCGCGCGGCATCAGGGTGAACGGCATATCGGCGGGACCGGTACGGACGCTTGCGGGCGCTGGGATTTCCGACGCACGCCACATGTTCTCCTACCAGCAGCGCAACTCGCCGCTACGTCGTACAGTGACGATCGACGAAGTCGGCGGCTCCGCGCTCTATTTGCTGTCCGACCTGTCCTCCGGCGTCACCGGCGAAATCCACTATGTCGATTCCGGCTATCACATCGTTTCCATGCCGACGCTTGACGAATTGAAGCAGACCGACGGCGGGCGGGAATAGCGCGAGCGACGTATCGCCGGCTTGCCCCGCAGGATTTCAGCGTCGCGCCGATAAGACCTTGAACATGCCGTCGCGGGCGAGCTCCGCATGGCTGGAGAAGGCGGCCGCCAGCACCGGTTCGTAGGGAAGCTGACGGTTTGCCACCATGAACAGCCGGCCGCCGGGCTTCAGCGCCTTGCCTGCCGCGCGGATCATGCCGGCACCGATTTCCGGCTCAGTCGCCCGGCTGCGGTGAAAGGGCGGGTTCATGACGACCACGTCGTAGCGGCGCTCGACCGGTTCGCTCAAAAGATCTATCCAGAAGAAACGTGGCTCCACGCCTGTGTTGCCGACATTGGCCTTGGCCGCCTCCAGCGCCTCGAAATCCGCTTCGTAAAGGTCAAGCGCCGATATGCCGGGTGAGCGGGCGGCGACTTCGGCGGCGACATAGCCCCAACCGGCACAGAAATCCGCAACGCTGCCACGCAGATCGTTGGGCAGATTTTCGACCAGCAGCTTCGATCCGGCATCGATCTTGTCGAAGGAAAACATGCCTGGGGCCGTGCGGAAGCGGTCCTCGACCACCAAGTCCGGATTGGCGGCGCGAAGCGTTGCCGCGGCAACGGTATCGGCCGGCCGGCGAAACCAGAAGGCAATGCCGTGATGCTTCGGCAGGTGGCCTTCGAGCGGCACAAGGGCGCCGACATGCTTGCGCAGGCTGGCGATTCCATCGTCCTTGCTGCCGGCGACGACGATCAACCCGCCTGGTGCTGCGCGTTCGACCGCTTCGGCAACGCGCAACTCGTTTTGGCCGCGATGGCGGCCAGCGAGCACAAATGCCGCGTCGAAAGCCTCGCCTTCGACCTGCGGCGTGACCGCGAAGCCGGACGCCTGCAAGGCGCGAAAGTGCGGCCTGAAGCCTTGGACAAGATGAAGCTTGGCATCAAACCCTTCCGGCAAGCGAAAGCCGGGCTCGGCACCGAGAAAGAGTATGCGTTCATCCTTTCGTGGCAGGGAAACAGCACCGGCCTCGAACGGATGGAAAAGCGTTTTCAGCGGCTCGGCGGACATTCACCACTCTTGAACTGCAAGGCTGTTGTTGAAACGCAAACGGGCGCGACCTTCCGGCGCGCCCGCTTCGATTGCATAGTTAGATCAGCTTAGGCGGCGTTTTCTTCGCCTTCGCTCTTCTTGTCGCGCACGATTTCCTTGCCGGTGGCCTGGTCGACGACCTTCATCGACAGGCGGACCTTGCCGCGCTCGTCGAAGCCCATCAGCTTGACCCAGACCTTGTCGCCTTCCTTGACCACATCGGAGGTCTTGGCAACGCGGTCATTGGCGAGTTGCGAGATGTGGACGAGGCCGTCACGCGGACCGAAGAAATTGACGAAGGCGCCGAAGTCGGCGGTCTTGACGACCGTGCCTTCGTAGATTTCACCGACTTCCGGCTCGGCGACGATGGTGTGTATCCACTTCTTCGCCGCCTCGATCTCCTTGGCATTGGCCGAGGCGATCTTGACGGTGCCGTCGTCCTCGATGTTGATTTTGGCGCCGGTCTTTTCGACGATCTCGCGGATGACCTTGCCGCCCGAGCCGATCACGTCGCGGATCTTGTCGGTCGGGATGTGCATGACCTCGATGCGCGGCGCGAACTCGCCGAGCTCGGCACGTGCGCCGGACAGCGCGTGGGCCATTTCGCCGAGAATGTGCTGACGGCCATCCTTGGCCTGGTCGAGGGCGATCTTCATGATCTCCTCGGTGATGCCCTCGATCTTGATGTCCATCTGCAGCGAGGTGATGCCGTAGGCGGTGCCGGCAACCTTGAAGTCCATGTCGCCGAGGTGGTCCTCGTCGCCAAGGATGTCGGAGAGCACGGCGAAGCGCTCGCCTTCCTTGATCAGGCCCATCGCAATGCCGGCGACCGGCTTGGCAAGCGGCACGCCGGCATCCATCAGAGCCAGCGAGGTGCCGCAGACGGTAGCCATTGACGACGAGCCGTTGGACTCGGTGATCTCCGAAACGACGCGCAACGTATAGGGGAACTGGTCGGCGGTCGGAAGCATCGGCCGGATGGCGCGCCAGGCGAGCTTGCCATGGCCGATTTCGCGGCGGCCCGGCGAACCCATGCGGCCGGTTTCACCGACCGAATAGGGAGGGAAGTTGTAGTGCAGGAGGAACTTCTCCTTGTACATGCCGGTCAACGAATCGACATACTGCTCGTCCTCGCCGGTGCCGAGCGTGGCGACAACCAGTGCCTGGGTCTCGCCGCGAGTGAACAGCGCCGAGCCGTGCGTGCGCGGCAGGACGCCGACTTCCGAGACGATCTTGCGGACCGTCTTCAGGTCGCGGCCGTCGATGCGCGAGCCGGTGTCGAGGATGTTCCAGCGCACGACCTTGGCCTGGAGCTCCTTGAACACGGTGCCGATCTGTTCGGACGTGTATTTGGCCTCTTCGCCTTCTGCCGGCGCGAACGCGGCCTTGACCTTCGCCTTGACGGCGTCGACGGCGGCATAGCGCTTCTGCTTGTCGGTGATCTTGTAGGCGTCGCGAAGCTCGCCTTCGACGATCTTGAGCATCTCGGCTTCAAGTGCGGAATAGTCCGGCGCGGTGAAGTCGCGCGGGTCCTTGGCCGCGACTTCAGCCAGCTTGATGATCGCGTCGATCACCGGCTGGAAGCCCCTGTGGCCGAACATGACGGCGCCAAGCATAAGGTCCTCGCCGAGTTCCTTGGCTTCGGACTCGACCATCAGCACGGCGTCGGCGGTGCCGGCGACGACCAGGTCGAGCTTCGATTCCTGCATCTCGTCGACATGCGGGTTGAGCACATATTCGCCGTTGATGTAGCCGACGCGGGCGCCGCCAACCGGGCCCATGAACGGCACGCCGGACAAGGTCAGGGCGGCGGAGGTGGCGACGATCGACAGGATGTCCGGGTCATTTTCGAGATCGTGCTGGACGACGGTGACGACGATCTGGGTGTCGTTCTTGTAGCCTTCGGCGAAGAGCGGGCGGATCGGGCGGTCGATCAGGCGGGAAACCAGCGTTTCCTTCTCGCTCGGACGGCCTTCACGCTTGAAATAACCACCCGGGATCTTGCCGGCGGCGTAAGTCTTTTCCTGGTAGTTGACCGTCAGCGGGAAGAAATCGAGGCCGGGTTTCGGCTCTTTCATCGAGACGACGGTGGCGAGAACCTTGGTTTCGCCGTAGGTGGCCAGCACCGCGCCATCAGCCTGACGCGCGATCTTGCCGGTTTCGAGAATGAGCGGGCGGCCGCCCCATTCGATTTCCACTTTGTGGTAATTGAACATGTCTTGTCCTTCGTATGCGGAAAGGGCCGCGCCGTTTCAGCGTGCGCGGATGCCCCTTTCCCTTGGCTTCCTTTCTCGGGCAGCCACGGGCAAGACAACGGGAGGCTCGGCTTATTCGGCGCGGTGCCGCACGAGCGTCCTGCAATCCTGCCCCATGACCGTCCATGGGCGGTTTCGAGCGGCCCTCTGCTGTTTCGAAACCGGGTTGGCCAATCGATCCGAGTGGCCTTGCGCGTGAACCCGAAAACCAGGTTTTCGGAAAATATCCTGCGCAAATCTAAACTTCAGAGCGTCCTTTGCGCATCCAAACCGATGCGCGGCGCTCTACTTCCTTCCTACTTCCTTCATGGAGCCTTGGATGACCCGATGCTCCAATGCGCGACCGGCGGGCTCTCGAAAGAACCCGCCGGTCAATTCGTCAACGGCGCAGACCGAGCTTCTCGATCAGCGTCTGATAGCGCGCGTCGTCCTTGCGCTTGAGATAATCAAGCAGGCTGCGGCGCTGGGAAACGAGAGCGAGCAGACCACGGCGGGAATGGTTATCCTTCTTGTGGTCCTTGAAATGGTCGGTCAGGTTCTTGATGCGCTCCGAAAGGATGGCCACCTGGACTTCCGGAGACCCGGTATCGCCCTTGGCGGTTGCGAATTCGCCCATCAATTCCTTCTTGCGTTCGGCAGTAATCGACATCGTGTTTTTCCTTGTCTGTTTGAGGAAACGGGACGCCCTCAGCCGGGATGTCGTCCAGCAGGGGCCGGTGCAAGCAACGCGTCAAAGCGCGAGGCTGCGGCGCATATAGTGCAATTCCGACAAAAAGGCCAGCCTAATTCACAAGCCGGCTTTTTGCTGCATAAACGGGCACTTCCGCCTAGTCAGAGCCATTTCTTCCATTTGAAGTACGCAAAGAGCCCGACCGCAACAAGCGCCATGAAGACGAGCGACAGGGGATAGCCGTAATAGGCTTTCAGCTCCGGCATGTTCCAGGGCGAGGTGTCGGGGTCGAAATTCATGCCCCATACGCCGACGAGAAAGGTAAGCGGCATGAAGATCACCGAGACGATCGTCAGATAGCTGATGACGTCGTTGGTGCGCGCCTGGCTGAGCGACAAGTGCATCTCGATCAGGCCGGTCAGCATGTCGCGCTGGGTTTCGACCAGTTCGATCAATCGCAGCGAATGATCGAGCGTGTCGTTCAGAAATATCTTGGTTTCGGCCTTCACATAAGAGACGTCGTTGCGGATCATGGTCGCCAGCGCGTCGCGCATCGGCCAAAGCACGCCCTTCAGCACATTGGCATCGCGCCGCAATTCGTGAAGCTGCCGCATCTGATGCTTGTGCGCCTGGTTCAGCATCTGGTCCTCAATGCTGTCGACCAATTCGCCGGCAGCCTCGATCGGCGGGAAATAGCTGTCGACGATGGCGTCGATCAAAGCATAGGCGAGATAGTCGGCGCCGCGCGAGCGCAAGCGGTTGGGCACCGAGCTTGCGATCCGCTTGCGGACGGGATCGAACGGGTCGCCTTCGCGCTCCTGAAAGGTGACGACGAAGTTCCTGCCGAAGAAGACGGCGATCTGTTCGTAGCGATGCGCGGTGACATCGTCGATCATCCTGACGACGACAAAGGCATGGTCCTCGAAGAAATCCACCTTCGGCCGCTGGCCGGTGTTGACGACATCTTCCAGCGCCAACGGATGCAGGTTGAAGATCCGGCCGATCTCCTCGATCAGCTGGATGTTGGCGAGGCCTGTGCAATCGAGCCAGATAACCGGCCAATTGTGGCAATGGGTGTTGACGTCGTCGATGCTGGCATTGTCGATGGTCTTGAACTTTTCGGGCGAGATCAATGTCAGCCTGAGCTCGGAACGGCGTGCCGCCGGGTCGGCGATCAGCGTGCCGGGCGAAGCCCCGACGGGCGGCCGCCGTGTGTTGAGCACCGCCCGCTTCCTGCCCGTCTCAGCCTTTGCCATGTGCCCCCTCGAATGCAGCGTCGGTGCCGCGCATCCCTTCGGACGGCAAACGACGCCGTCGCCCTGTTGATTTAGCGCATGATCCTTTCGCAAAATAGAATCCGGTTGGAGATCATGCGCCGCGAGACAGCTGTTACCCGATAAAGACCCGCTTTGGCTTGAACATGCCTTGCTCGATGGCGCCGATGGCGACCAGCTTGCCGCGCGCGGTGGCGCAGGCCTCCTCCGCTTCTACCGGCGCGTCACGGCCGCGAATGATGACCGGATTGCCGAGGCGGATTTTGGTTGCCGCATCATCGCTGATCGCGACCTGCGGCAGGCATTCGAGCGCGGCGGCGGTGTCGACCAGAAGTGCATCGATGGCACCGAAGTCGATCGGGGCGTCTGCTGCTTGCGGCTCGCCCTGCTCGCCGAAGCGGGCGGCTTCCAGCTCGGCCAGCGTAACGAAATCTTCCTGCGTGAACGGCTCGACCTCGACCCGCCGCAGCTCGGCGATGTGACCAAAGCAGCCAAGGTCGCGGCCCATGTCGCGCGCCAGCGAGCGGACATAGGTGCCCTTGCCGCATTCGACCTCGAAGATGGTGCGATCGGCCATGTGCTCGACCAGATCGAGCCGGCCGATCTCGACCTCGCGTGCCGGAATGTCGATCGTCTCGCCATCGCGGGCAAGGTCGTAGGCGCGCTCGCCGGCGATCTTGATCGCCGAAAATTGCGGCGGCGTCTGCATGATGACGCCGGTATATTTCGAAAGCAGCGCCCGTACGTCGGCTTCCGCCGGACGGCGGTCCGAGCTTTTGGTCGCCGGGCCTTCGAGGTCGTCGGTCGAACGCTCCTCGCCCCAGGCAACCGTGAAGCGGTAGACCTTGGCGCCGTCCTGGACGTATGGCACGGTCTTGGTCGCTTCGCCGAGCGCGATCGGCAGCATGCCGGACGCCAGCGGGTCGAGCGTGCCGGCATGGCCGGCCTTTTCCGCCTGGAACAGCCATTTGATCTTGGAGACGGCTTCAGTCGAGCCCATGCCGACCGGCTTGTCCAGTACCAGCCAGCCCGAGATCGGCCGGCCCTTCTTCTTGCCGCGACGCGCCACTATTCGCTGTCCTTCCGGTCGTCTTTGTCTTTGTCGTCGGCGCTGAGATCGCGCGCCACTTCGGGCGAGTGCAGCAACTCGTTTATCTTCTGGAAATTGTCGTAGCTGGTGTCGAGCCGGAAGCGGAATTCCGGCATGTACTTCATCTGGCGCAGCGCGCCGGAGACGCGGCCGCGCACGAACTTCGCATGCTTGTTGAGCGCCTCGATCACCGCCCCGGCATCCTTGGCGCCGAGCGGCGAAACGAAGGCGGTGGCGATCTTGAGATCGGGCGACATGCGCACTTCCGAGACCGAAACCACCGTGTTCTCGATCAGCGGATCGAGGATCTCGCCGCGCTGCAAGGTCTCGGACAGCGCATGGCGCACCTGCTCGCCGACACGCAGCATGCGCTGGGATGGGCCAGCCGTTGATGGTCTAGGCATAAAAATTCTTCCTTCGCGCGGGTTCAAACCGCCTCAAGCCGCCCACTTAGCGCTGTTGAACTGGCTTGGCTACCCTTGGGAACCTGCGTTAATTGGTCCTCATTCTATGACCGAGCGTCAGCTACCCAGATTATTATTTTCGCAAGCGCATCGGCGGTAACGACATCTCTCGGGACAAAAACGAAACGGGTGCCGTCGTCAATAACGAAGAATAAATAATCGTTGCTGAGATGCATCCGTTCTATCTTTCGATTCTTTATCGAGCTCTCGTCCAAAAACTGGATAATATACCCGTCGAAAATCTTAACCGATTCAGCGATATTGCCAAGCTTCTTATTATTTGCCTTCCTTTTTAAAGGAACCAAAAAACTACGAGCTATTATTATATATATTGTCCCCATAGCAATTGGGGCCAGAACGTAAATTGTCTCACTGGAAACCACGCCCTTTGCAAGGTACTCCAGCAGAGCGACGGCCAACGCAGATGTCCAGATAATCAAAAGAATTGCGGCTATCAAAATCAGCCAAGCAAGCCCTGTAAGAATCCAACGCCTGGATCGACCATACCTCAGATCGGAAAACGAACGCGCAGCACGTTTAAGCTGCGTATCATTTGTCTGGAAGGTATACTCCCATAGAGGGAACATACCTTCCAAATTTGGAACGTCCTGGCCCATATCGGTGCCAAGCGCTTTATAGCGTCCTGGTCACCATCTCGACGCGGAAGCACTCGATGACGTCACCGACGCGCATGTCCTCGTAGTTCTGGAAGGCCATGCCGCATTCCTGGCCGCCCGGAACTTCCGAAACCTCGTCCTTGAAGCGCTTCAGGGTCTTCAGCGTGCCTTCGTGGATGACGACGTTGTCGCGGATCAGGCGCACGCCCGCACCACGCTCGACCTTGCCTTCGGTGACACGGCAGCCGGCGATCTTGCCGACCTTGGTGATGTCGAAGATCTCGAGGATCTCGGCATTGCCGATGAAGGTCTCGCGACGCTCCGGCGAGAGCAGGCCGGAGAGCGCCGCTTTCACATCATCGACCAGATTGTAGATGATCGAGTAGTAGCGGATCTCGATGCCGGCCGCAGCCGCGGCTGCGCGGGCCTGCGCATTGGCGCGAACGTTGAAGCCGATGATCGCAGCCCCCGAAGTTTCCGCCAGCGACACGTCGCTTTCGGTAATGCCGCCAGCCCCCGCATGGACGATGCGCGCACGCACCTCGTCGGTGCCGAGATTGTCGAGCGCGGCGTTGATCGCCTCGATCGAGCCCTGCACGTCGCCCTTGATGACCAGCGGGAATTCCTTCAATCCGCTGGTCTGCAACTGCGACATCATCTGTTCAAGCGAGCCGCGCTGGCCGGCATGCCTGGCAACCGCCTTCTCGCGTGCCAGACGCTGGCGGTATTCGGTGATCTCGCGGGCGCGGGCCTCGTTGTTGACCACGGCGAAGCGGTCGCCGGCCTGCGGCGTGCCTTGCAGGCCGAGCACCTCCACCGGCATTGCCGGCGGCGCTTCCTTGACCTGCTCGCCGCGATCATTGACGAGCGCGCGTACCCGGCCCCATTCGTTGCCGGCGACGAGAATGTCGCCCGGCATCAACGTGCCGGTCTGCACCAGCACGGTAGCGACTGGGCCGCGGCCCTTGTCGAGCTGGGCTTCGATGACCACGCCTTCGGCGGTGCGGTCCGGATTGGCCTTCAGGTCGAGGATTTCGGCCTGCAGCAGGATCGCTTCGAGCAACTTGTCGAGATTGATGCCCTTGGTCGCCGACACCTCGACATCCAGCACCTCACCGCCCATGGATTCGACGAACACCTCGTGGCGCAGCAGTTCCGAACGCACCTTCTGCGGGTCGGCGTCATGCTTGTCGATCTTGTTGATCGCCACAATGATCGGAACGCCGGCCGCCTTGGCGTGATTGATCGATTCGATCGTCTGCGGCATGACGCTGTCGTCAGCTGCCACCACGAGGATGGCGATATCGGTCGCCTGGGCACCGCGGGCACGCATCGCCGTGAAGGCGGCGTGGCCGGGCGTGTCGATGAAGGTAACCTTGTGACCGTTCTTCTCGACCTGATAGGCGCCGATATGCTGGGTGATGCCGCCGGCCTCGCCGGAGACGACGTTGGCATTGCGGATAGCATCGAGCAACGAGGTCTTGCCGTGATCGACATGGCCCATGATCGTTACCACCGGCGGACGCGGCTGCAGGTCCTCGGGACGATCGGCGATGTTGAACAAGCCCTCTTCGATGTCGGACTCGGCGACGCGGCGGACCGTGTGGCCAAATTCGGTGGCGACGAGTTCGGCCGTGTCGGCGTCGATGACGTCACCAGGCTTCAGGATCTGGCCCTGCTTCATGAAGAACTTGACCACGTCGACAGCGCGCTCGGACATGCGCTGCGCCAGCTCCTGGATGGTGATGGTTTCGGGCAGGATCACTTCACGCATGACTTTCTCGCGTGGCTCGTTATGCAACGCGCGCTTGAATTTCTCCTGACGGCGGCGCATCGACGAGAGCGAGCGGGCGCGCGCATCCTCGTCGGAAAGCGCCGAATTCAGCGTCAGCTTGCCGCGGCGGCGGTCTTCCTCGCCCTTGGTCGGTTTGGCCGGACGCGCCACTTCCGGCGTGACCAGACGGCGCACTGGTGCGCCGGCACCGGTCCGCTTCGGTTTGACCTCTTCCTCGTCATCGACTGTTGCCAGTTCGGCGGCGAGCGGCGCACGGCGGCGCGCCTCTTCCTCGGCACGGCGGCGGGATTCGGCCTCGGCTTGCAGCCGTGCCTCTTCCTCGGCCTGACGGCGAGCCGATTCCTCGCGCTCGCGGCGGCGGCGCTCTTCGTCCTCGCTGCGGCGCTTGGCTTCCTCGATGGCGCGCTGGCGATCCTCGACATCGCGGACCTTCGAGCCCTCGAGAGCCCGGCGGCGTGCTTCCATTTCCTGGCGCGACAACTCGTTCAGCACCATGCCGCCGCGTTCGACCGGCGGCGGAGGGGGAGGCGCCTTGGGAGCTTCCTGCACGGCGGGCGCTGCCGCGACCGGCTTCGGCGTGAAGACGGACACAGGCGCTGCCGCCGGCTCCGGCTTGTCGCCGGGCAGCGAGAACTTGCGCTTCTTGGTCTCGACGACCACCGACTTGGTGCGGCCGTGCGAGAAGTTCTGGCGCACCGTGCCCTGTTCCATACCGGGGCGCTTCAGCGTCAAGGTCTTCTTCGGCGTAACACTCAGCGTCTTGTCGTCGCCCGATTTCGTATCGCTCATTCCATATCCTCTGCGGCATCATCTTCGTCAGCAACGGCCGCAAGCATTGCCAGATCGTCCGGGGAACCGCCCCGATATCGGTCGAGCGCAACCATGCGCTTCTGGACCGCCCTGCCCGCGTCTCCCGCGAGAACGGCAGCATGTATCACATTTGTACCCCCCAATGCCAAGCTCAACTCGGCCTCGGAGAAAAGTTTGTAAGCGCGGATCGCAGGCCCGCCGAGGTGGACGGTTGCCCGTCGCGCCTGGCTTATCTTGCGGACGCCATCGTCGGAAGCCTCGGTCGCGTGGAGCACGAAAAGTGCAAGTCCGCCGCGCACGGCGCTCTCGACCTTGGTCGCTCCGAGTGCTATGGCGCCCGCCTTGCGGGCCAGGCCAAGCATGCCCAGAGCGGACCTGGAAAGCAGCGCGTCGACCATGCCGCCAAGATCGGCCGGCACGCTCACCTGCGCCTTAAAAGCACGGGCAAACAGGTTTTTGGCCGCTGCCTTTTCTATATGTAGGCGGTCGGCCGTCACCCAGCAACCGCGGCCGGGCAGGTTTCTCTTGATGTCCGGAACGACGGCCGAATCCGGGCCGACGACGAAACGGATCAGTTCATCCGTTTCGGCTTGCCTGCGGGTGACGATGCAGGTGCGATCGTTCATCTCGTCCAAGGGCGGGTTCGGTGCGATGCGGTTTCACCTCACGCACCGACGGTTTCGTCAACCGGCACGCCCTCGGCGGCAAGCTCGTCTTCGGTGATCCAGCCAGCCTTCAGGCGAGCGGCCAGGACCATCTGCTCGGCATCGGCGCGTGATACGCCGTGGTTGGCGAGCACACCCGGGAATACCTTCGTCTCGCCGTCCTTGCGTTCCTTCCAACCGGTCAGGTCGTCGGCGGCGTAGCCGGCGAAATCCTCGATCGTCTTCACGCCGTCCTCGCCGAGCGTCACCATCATGGCGGTGGTGATGCCGGGAATCTCGCGCAGCTCGTCCTTGACGCCGAGCGCCTTGCGCTTCTCGTCATGCTCGGCTTCGATCTTCTCCAGATATTCGCGGGCGCGGGTCTGGATTTCCGAAGCCGTGTCCTCGTCGAAGCCGTCGATCGACGCGATTTCGCCGGAATCGACATACGCGACCTCCTCGACGCTGGTGAAGCCTTCGGAAGCGAGCACCTGGCCGACCATCTCGTCGACGTCGAGGGCTTCCATGAACAGCGACGACCGTTCGACGAATTCCTTCTGGCGGCGTTCGCTCTCTTCCTGCTCGGTCAGGATGTCGATATCCCAGCCGGTGAGCTGCGAGGCAAGACGGACGTTCTGGCCGCGGCGGCCGATGGCCAGCGACAGCTGATCGTCGGGAACGACGACCTCGATGCGCTCGGCATCCTCGTCGAGCACGACCTTGGCGACTTCCGCCGGCTGCAATGCATTGACAATGAAGGACGCCGCCGAAGGCGACCAAGGAATGATGTCGATCTTCTCGCCCTGCAATTCACCGACGACCGCCTGGACGCGGCTGCCGCGCATACCGACGCAGGCACCGACCGGATCGATGGAGCTGTCGCGCGAGATGACAGCGATCTTGGCGCGCGAACCCGGATCGCGGGCGACCGACTTGATCTCGATGATGCCGTCGTAGATTTCCGGCACTTCCATGGTGAACAGCTTCGCCATGAACTGCGGATGGGTGCGCGACAGGAAGATCTGCGGGCCGCGCTGTTCGCGGCGCACGTCATAGACATAGGCACGGACGCGATCGCCATACTTGTAGTTTTCGCGCGGAATCAGCTCGTCGCGGCGGATGATCGCTTCGCCGCGGCCGAGATCGACGATGACGTTGCCGTATTCGACGCGCTTGACGGTACCGTTGACGATCTCGCCGATACGGTCCTTGTATTCGTCATATTGCCGGTCGCGCTCGGCCTCGCGCACCTTCTGCACGATGACCTGCTTGGCGGACTGGGCGGCGATGCGGCCAAAATCCATCGGCGGTAGCTGTTCGGCAATGAAATCGCCGAGCTGGGCGTCCGGATTGCGCTCGCGCGCCGAGGAAATGGCAATCTGCGTCGCGTAGTCATCGACCTTCTCGACCACTTCCATCAGCCGCTGCAGCTTCATCTCGCCGGTGTTGGCATTGATGTCGGCGCGGATATTGGTTTCCTGGCCGTAGCGCGAGCGCGCGGCCTTCTGGATCGCATCGGCCATGGCGGCGATGACGATCGACTTGTCGATCGACTTTTCACGCGCGACCGCATCGGCGATCTGCAGCAGTTCAAGCCTGTTGGCGCTTACAACCATCTTCTTTCTCCCGAGCTTATTGCCGACCTTTACGGCCGGCAGCCCAATCACATTTCCTGTTCGGTTTCGTCTTCCGCACCCTCTGGTGCGTCTTCGGGTTCGCCGCGGCGTTTCCTGGCTTCCTTGCGCGCCCGATTGTCCTTCGACAGCGCATCGCGGATAAGGTCGTCGGTCAGAATCAGCCGCGCTTCGGCAATCGCATCGTAGGGAACATGTACCGTCGGCTCCTCGCCGTAAGCGGCCTTGTCACGCTCGATCAGCACACCGTCCGCGTCGCTTTCGGCGATCTTGCCCTTGAAGCGCTTACGGTCGGCGACGAGAACCGACGTTTCCATCTTCACCAGATGGCCGGTCCAGGCTGCAAAGTCCGATTTGCGGACCAGCGGCCGGTCGATGCCCGGCGACGACACTTCGAGATGATAAGCCTTCTCGATCGGATCATCGACATCGAGCGCCGGCGACACCGCCCGGCTGACCTCTTCACAATCCTCGACCGTCATGGTGCCGTCCTCGCGCTCGGCCATGATCTGCAGCGTCAGCCCGTTCTGGCCCGACAGGTGCACACGTACCAAGCGGAAGCCAATGGCGCGCAGTACCGGCTGAACGATCAGCGCGATGCGCGCATCGATGCCGCTTTCGCGGATGATGCGGTCGTCGCCTTCGCTTGCCGTCACTGTCATTCGGTCCTGTCACTCGATTTCTGTTGGTCGGCAGGTAATAAAAAAGAGCGGGACCGGGTGGACCCACTCTTCGTCATACCGACCAAGAATTTGAAGCTGATATAGACGATCGTGGTCCTCATTTCAAGCCCGTCCTGCATGACGGCAGGGCTCCGAGTCCGCAGCGCTGCGCCAAATGCATGGCGCCCATGCCGTGATCCCCCTTTGAGCACCGGCCACGCACGACTATCTATGTTGCATTGCACAATTGGAGCGCTCACTGCGCTCGAAAGGGTACCATCATGAACAATCGTGGATTTTTTTCAGCCATAGGCGATGTCTTTAGCGTGTTCGGCAGTGCCGTAGCCGCGTCGCGGGCTGTGGAAAGCGGTCGCAAGCCGCGTGCGCATGATCTGCGCAATCTCGGCATGGAGCCGGCAGCCTTCGACAAGATCCGTCGCTTCTGAGCCAAGTGAGCGCCGAGAGCCTTCGGCCCGCTCGCCTTGTGCTCAGCTCTAATTTCCCGCTTATTTGCGCACGAAGGTGAGATAGGCGGGCCGTCGGCCTTCGCGAATGGCCTTGGCCTCATAGCGCGTCCCCGGCCAGCCATCATAGGGCCGGTGCCAGTCGGCTGCTTCGCTTGCCTGCCACGTGAAGGCGTCGTGCGCCCGGCAATGCAGGAGCGTCCAGTTCACATAGCTGTCGATATCGGACGCAAAGTGGAACTTTCCGCCGTGCCTCAGGACGCGCGCGAAGCGGTCGAGATTGACCGGGCTGACCAAGCGCCGCTTCCAGTGCTTCTTCTTCGGCCACGGATCCGGATAGAGAAGGTCAATGCCGTCAAGCGAAGCCTGCGGCAGCCAGTCCAGCAGACGTGTGGCGTCGTCGTCATAGACGCGCAGATTGGCAAGCGGCCGCTCCCGGACCGCCATCATCATCTTGGCCATGCCGTTGACGAAAGGCTCGACGCCGATAAAGCCGGTCGCCTGGCTGGCCGTAGCACGGTGCAGAAGATGTTCGCCGCCGCCAAAACCGATTTCGAGCTGGACAGCCGAAACTTCGGCTTCGAAAAGGCTGCGCAAGTCGGCCGGCGGTTCAACCGTCAGATCGAGCCTGTAGGCGGCGAAGCCGCTCTCCAGCGCCGCTGCCTGTTGTGGTCGAATGGTCTTGCCGCGCCGGCGACCGAAAAAGGCCTCGGTCGCACGGCTTGGCCGGTCCTTCGGATCCATAGGCGCCGCGGTTAGGCGGCGACTGCTTCGGCGACCGGTTCGGCGAGAGCGTCCTTGAGCGCCTTGGCGAGATCGGTCTTCTCCCAGGAGAAGGATCCGTCGCGGCCGGCCTTGCGGCCAAAATGGCCGTAGGACGACGTCTTGGCATAGATCGGCTTGTTGAGATCGAGGTGGCGGCGGATGCCGGAAGGCGACAGGTCCATCACGGCGCGCAGTGCACGCTCGAGTTTTGCCTCGTCAACCTTGCCGGTGCCGTGCAGGTCGACGTAGATCGACAGCGGCTGGGCGACACCGATCGCATAGGAAAGCTGGATGGTGCAGCGATCGGCGAGCTTTGCGGCAACCACGTTCTTGGCGAGATAACGCGCCGCATAGGCCGCCGAGCGGTCGACCTTGGTGGTGTCCTTGCCAGAAAAAGCGCCGCCGCCATGAGGCGCAGCCCCACCATAAGTGTCGACGATGATCTTGCGGCCGGTCAGGCCGGCGTCGCCATCAGGCCCGCCGATGACGAACTTGCCAGTCGGATTGATGTACCAATTGCAATTGTCGGCAATCTTCAGGTCGCCCAGTGCTTCGCGAATATAGGGCTCGACGACGTTGCGCACCTTCTTCGAATCCCACGTCTCATCGAGATGCTGGGTCGACAGCACGATCTGCGTCACTTCCGCCGCTTTGCCGTCGACATAGCGGACGGTGACCTGGCTCTTGGCATCCGGCCCGAGCCTGCCGGCATCACCGCTGCCTTCATGGCGCGCAGCCGCCAGCAATTCGAGGATCTTGTGGCTGTAATAGATCGGCGCCGGCATCAGGTCCGGGGTTTCGCGGCAGGCATAGCCAAACATGATGCCCTGGTCGCCGGCTCCCTCCTCGCCTTGCCGGTCGGAGGCGTTGTCGACGCCTTGGCCGATATCCGGCGACTGGCCGTGCAGCAGGACCTCGATCTTGGCTGTCTTCCAGTGGAAGCCGGCCTGCTCGTAGCCGATTTCGCGGATCGCCTTGCGAGCGACCGACTTGAACTTGGCCGGGTTGACAATCGGATGGCCGGCCGCATCCTTCAGGACGTTGCCCTCCTTGTCCTTCTTGAGCAGCGTCTCGGGGACGCGCACCTCGCCGGCGATGACAACGCGATTGGTCGTCGCAAGCGTCTCGCAGGCAACGCGGACCTTCCACGGGTCCATGCCGGTCTTTCTGGCTTCGCGATAGACGAGATCGACAATCTCGTCGGAGATGCGGTCGCAGACCTTGTCGGGATGGCCCTCGGCAACGGATTCCGAGGTGAAGAAGTAATTGTGCCGCGTCACGGGTGTCCCCTCTTGAAAAAAATATCGGCAGGCCGCCGATTTTGGCGCGCCAGTTGTTAACGGTGCCGGGCGTCGCTCGTCAAGCCATGCAGCCGTTCTGGCATGAATTTTGACGTTATTATCTTTGCATCCCGAGACGGCGGCAGGGCGCACTGCGATCAGCCCTTGCACCAACAGACTGAGGAAAACGACTTCGAGGAAGCGTGTCGAGCGAAATCGATCTGCGCTTTAGCGCATCTGCGGAATGAACATCCCTCAATGCGCGCAGCCGCGAGAAATTGCATGCCCAGCTACGACGACCCCTTCCTTGTTGAACTCTTCACGGGCCAGTCAATCGACTTCGTCGGTGGAAAGCGACTTCACCAGCTCGATGATCTTGCGGCGCACTTTCACGTCGGCGATCTTGACGAAGGCGCGATTCAGCTGGAGGCCTTCCGGGCTGCCGCAGAATTCGACGGCGGAGGTCATCGAAGCATCCTCGGCAAATCCACGGTTGCCCACGGGCTCCTGACCGGGCGCATCCTCGAAAAAGAAGGCGACGGGGACGCCGAGTATGGAGGCGATTGCCTGCAAACGGCTGGCGCCGACGCGATTGGTGCCCTTTTCGTACTTTTGGATCTGCTGGAACGTTATGCCGAGGTTTTCACCCAGTTTTTCCTGGCTCATTCCCAGCATATTGCGGCGAAGCCGGATGCGGCTTCCGACGTGGATGTCGATCGGATTCGGCTTTTTCTTGTTTTCTTCTGTCATTTTTTCCTCGCCGAATTTTTCCGGCTTTTTCTATTTTGCTGCCCAAACGACGCCGCGGCCCGTGCCCCAACAGAACGACCTTATCGACTTCGAAAATTTTCAGGCGCTTACAGTATGAGTTTCTAATGTGTCGGCTGTCAATTCGCCCGTAGCCTTTGCCTTACGTTCAAAATGCATGCCGCAACGGCAAGCAAAAACATGATCAGCATTCCGTTAATGCGTCGTTGGCCGGAGGAAACGATGGCTTGGTCGGAGATCGGCACACGCACATCGATCGCGCCGCGTGCATCGATTGCCAGCGCGTCGACGATGCGACCGCGCGGGTCGACAACGGCCGAAATGCCGTTATTAGCCGCGCGCAACAGGGGCACCCCATTCTCCACCGCCCGGATCTGCGCCTGCCTGAAGTGCTGGTACGGCCCCGGCGTGTCGCCGAACCAGGCGTCATTGGTGACGTTCACAATAAGCTCGGCTGACGTTGCGTCAACTGCGACCAGATCGGGAAAGATGACCTCATAGCAAATAAACGGCAGCGCCCGGATACCGCCGGGCAGCGCGATCGGATGCCGCTCATTGCCCGCCGCGAAGGTCATTGGACCGGCAACAAGCTGCTCAAGCCCGAAGCGGCCGAGCAGATCGGCGAAAGGCAGGTATTCGCCGAAGGGTACCAGGTGGACCTTGTCGACGGCATCGACGATTTCGCCCCTTTCGTCGATCGCCACCACAGAGTTGTAGTAACGGCTGCCGGCCACCGAGCCGCCTTCCTCGCGAACGACGCCGGCGACCAGCATCTGGCCATCGCCAAGCATCTCTCCGATCGCAGGCAGGGCATCCGGACGTTCGGTGAACAGAAACGGCACGGACGTCTCCGGCCACAGGATCAATTGCGGCCTGTCATGGCCGGGTTCCGGCGCCTTAGCCGAAAGCCCCATCATGGTGGCGAAGATACGGTCACGCACCGAGGTATCCCATTTTTCCGTAAGGTCGACGGCAGGCTGCACGATACGGACGTCAAGGCTGCGGGCGGCCGGCTTTTCGGGGGCGGCGAGCCGGATATAGCCGAAGCCGGCATGGGCGGCGACGAGAACGACAAGCAACGCCGCGCCGAGGCGAAGATGCTGGCGCGCCGCAAGCAGCGCCGGCAGCGCGAAGACGAAGACCGCAAGCGCGTTCATGCCGACCATGCCGGTCACCGAGACGCTCTGCATCAGCAAAGGCACCGGCATCGCCGCATAGCCGACGGCATTCCACGGAAAGCCGGTGAACAGGAAGCCGCGCAGCCATTCCGCCAGCGCAAAGCCGAAGGCGAGCGCGGCGATGCGCCCGATGTCGTTGCTCCACAACAGCCGGGCAACCACGGCAGCGAAACCGTAAAAGAGGGCCAGCGCGAGGGGGATGCCGACCACCGCGAACGGCAAGGCCCAGGCAAAGCTGTCGGCCTCGACCAGCAGCGCCGAGCCGACCCACCAGAGACCGGCAAGAAAGTAGCCGAAACCGAACCACCAGCCGGTGGCGAAAGCCGGCCGCAAGCGCCGCAGAAAACCGTCCGAGGCTTCGCCGGTCGCGCCGTCGAGGAGCCACACCAGCAGCGGGAACGAAACGAAACAGACGGCGAAGAAATCGTAAGGCGCCTGGGCAAGAACCGTCAGCGCCCCGGCAAGAAACGCCACTAGCGCGCGCCGCCAGCCCCAAAGCAGAATTATCCGGCCGGCCTGGCGCTCCATCTATGCTTCCGAGTCGTGCGAATCAGGAAGCAAGATTTATCAGGCCGCGGCCTTGGCTCCAAACCGGATAAGAGCGACCTAGTCCGCTCATAGCTATCGATGCCAGCCTTGTATCTTCAGCCCGCCCAGCCGCTCAGCCTCTACGCGTGGGACAGAGCCGACAGTCTGGGAAAAGGTCCAGACATGGCCTTCAGGATCGCGCGCGTGTTCTTGCCTGCAACTGAAGCCGGGCTGGCTATATGGTCGGCCCATTCGGAATCGACGATGATATAACCATCGCCGAACCGCATCTCGGAATGGACGAGCCTGCCATCGGCATCGCTGACAACCATGCTCGGCTCGAAGCCGAACGCCTTTTCAAGCCAGGTCAATGCGGCCTGCGGATCCTGGTAGAAGACGCCGGAGCCTAAGTCGAGTGCTTGAACGGGTCCTCAACCGGCATCGGGCAAGTCGCGTCTTTCAAGCCTGCTCGGTGCGGACGGCGCGGCGGCGGCGCTCGCCCTTCAGTGTCTCGACGATGCGCACGCGCTTGACGCGGCGTGGGTCGGCGTCGAGCACATGAAACTCGAAGCCGGGTATGGCCTGCACCACTTCGCCGCGCGCCGGCACCCGGCCAAGCGTGTTGAAGATCATGCCGCCGATCGTGTCGACATATTCGCCGTGCTCGCCGGCGGCGAAATCCTCGCCGATCATTTTGGCGACGTCGTCGATCTCGGCCTTGCCGTCGACGATGAAGACGCCTTCGCCGGCCTGGGTAATCATCGGCTCGTCCTCGTCATGCTCGTCCTCGATGTCGCCGACCACCATCTCGACGATATCCTCGAGCGAGACGAGACCGTCAGTGCCGCCATATTCGTCGATGACCAGCGCCATCTGGGTCCGCGTCGTCTGCATCCGCCCCATCAGGTCGGAGGCGAGCATCGACGGCGGCACGAACAGCACCGGTCGGATCAGGTTGAGATCGCCGATGGTGCGCGCCAGATCGACCTGGGCGAGATCGAGAACCGTCGCGACCGGAGTTTTCCTGGTCGTCCTGCCCTTTCTGACGCGGGCGACCTTGGTGATGTGCGCCAGCACGTCGCGGATATGAACCATGCCGCGCGGATCGTCGAGCGTCTCCGAATAGACCGGCATGCGGGAATGGCCGGACTGCTCGAACAGCCCCAGAAGATCACCCAGCTTCGTGGTGATCTCGACCGCCTCGATGTCGGCGCGCGGCACCATGACGTCCTCGACGCGCACTTCGCGCAGGCGCAGGATGTTGTTGAGCATGGCGCGTTCGCCGGGCGAGAAGGATTCTGCATCGCTCGCCGTTTCGGCAAGCGCACCGGCAATCTCCTCGCGCAGGCTGGTGCCGTTGCGGTGCCTGAAAAGCCCGAGCACGCGATCGAACAGGGAGGGACCGGCAGGCGATGCCTCGCTGGCGAAGCTGCCGGTCGTGGTACTCGGACTCGAGCCCTCTTCCGTCGTTTCGGAAGGCTTGATCACACTGCCGGCGTCGGAGCGGGCGGCAGTCTCTGGTTTGTCGTTCATCATCGTCCGGTCAATTGGTCTTTTGTAATTACGTGTAGGGATCGGGAATGGCAAGCCTCGCAAGTGCTGCGCGCTCTGTCGCTTCCATCAGTTCCGCTTCGGCATCCGTTTCGTGATCATAGCCCAGCAAATGCAGCAGGCCATGGATGACGAGATGGGAGATATGGTCCTCGATGGGCTTGTCTTCCAGTGCCGCCTCGCGCGCGACAGTCTCGGCGGCCAGCACGATGTCACCGAGCATCGGCGGCAGAGGCCCGCCCCTGGCAAACGGAAAAGCCGGAAAAGACAGGACGTTGGTCGGCTTGTCCTTGCCGCGCCAGCCGGCATTGAGCGTGCGGATATGGGCATCGTCGGAAAAGACGATGCTGAGCTCGGAACGGCCGTCGGCACCGGTTTCGGCAAAGGCGGCCGAGACGGCGTGGTCGACCAGCCGCGTCAGCGTCGTCTCGTCGGGCCAGTCGCCCGCCTCGATCGCGATATCGATCTCGACGGGAAGCGGCCCCCCCGCCTTTTGCTCCTCAGCCATGCGGCCGCATAGTCATATCAGCTTTCGACACCCAGGCCCCTGGCCAGCTTGCCGTCGCGGTCATAGGCCTTGACGATCTCGGCGACCAGCGGATGCCTGACGACGTCGCCTTCGTTGAAGCGGACCGTCACCATGCCGGTGACGCCGTCGAGGATTCTCAGCGCCTCGACTAGGCCGGACTTGGTGTTTGGCGGCAGATCGATCTGGGTCGGATCACCGGTGACGATCATGCGCGAGTTCTCGCCGAGCCGGGTCAGGAACATCTTCATCTGCATCGGCGTGGTGTTCTGCGCCTCGTCGAGGATGACGGCAGCGTGCGCCAGCGTACGGCCGCGCATGAATGCCAGCGGCGCGATCTCGATGACCTCAGCAGCAATCGCCCGCTCGACCTTGTCGGCCGGCATCATGTCGTAGAGCGCGTCATAGAGCGGCCGCAGATAGGGATCGACCTTCTCCTTCATGTCACCCGGCAGAAAGCCAAGCCGTTCACCGGCCTCGACCGCGGGGCGCGACAGCACGATGCGTTCGACCATGCCGCGTTCGAGCAGCATTGCCGCATGCGCCACCGCCAGATAGGTCTTTCCGGTGCCGGCCGGGCCGATGCCGAAGACGAGTTCCGACCGCTCCAGCGCGCGCATATAGGCGTCCTGGTTGAGCGAGCGGGCATAGATGGTCTTCTTGCGCGTCGATATCTGGGCGGCGGACACCTTGCCCTTGCGCTCCAGTGTCGGCAGCGTCAGCTGGTCGTCGCTGGCGATCGCCATGCGCACGGCGCCGTCGACATCGGACTGGCCGATGTCGGTGCCTTTCTGCAGAATGCCGTAAAGATTGTCCAAGGCGCGGCGTGCCTGCTCGGCGGCCGAGGAAGAGCCCTTGATGGTCAATTGATTGCCGCGCGAGCGGATATCGACGCCGAGCTTCTGCTCGAGTCGGGCCAGATTCTCGTCGAACTGGCCGTAAAGGGCGCTGGCAAGCTTGTTGTTGTCGAAAGTCAGTACGATGTGCGCGATATCCGAGGCCCCCGAGGGTAGGTTCTGGGGCAGGTTCTTCACTTCAGCAGCGCTCAACCGTCTCTCCTCATCTGCCGAGACCTTCAGGCCAATTCGGCGAACAGGCTGTTGTAGCCCGTCTTCGTGATTCGTACCTGGATAATGTCACCGATTTCGCCGGCCTTTTCATCAACAATAACCGGCTGCAGCCAGGGCGAGCGGCCAACCTTCTGGCCGGCCTGGCGGCCCGGCTTTTCGATCAGCGTGTCGATGGTCCTGCCGACCAGGCTTGCGCCGAAATGCTGCTGCTGTTTCAGAAGCAGCGCCTGCAGCCGCTGCAGGCGCTCGTCCTTGACGGCCTCCGGCACGTGATCGCCCATCTCGGCGCCCGGCGTGCCGGGGCGCGGAGAATATTTGAACGAGAAGGCCGAGGCATAGTTGACGTCTTCGACCAACTGCATCGTCGCCTCGAAATCGGCTTCCGTCTCGCCGGGAAAGCCGACGATAAAGTCGCCCGACAGTGCGATGTCGTTCCGCGCGGCACGGATGCGGTCGATCAACGTCAAATAGTCCTTGGCCATATGCCTGCGGTTCATCGCCTTGAGTATGCGGTCGGAGCCGGACTGCACCGGTAAATGTAGATAGGGCATCAGCGTCGGCAAATCACGATGGGCGGCGATCAATTCATCCTCCATGTCGCGCGGATGACTGGTCGTGTAGCGCAGCCGCGCCAGGCCTGGAATCTCTGCCAGCCTGAACAGCAGCCGGCCAAGGCCCCATTCCTCGCCGTCTTCACCTCTTCCGTGCCAGGCGTTGACGTTCTGGCCGAGCAGCGTCACCTCGCGCACGCCGGCATCTGCCAGGCGCTCGGCCTCGGCGACGATCTGTGCCACCGGCCGCGAGACTTCCGAGCCGCGCGTATAGGGCACGACACAGAAGGTGCAGAACTTGTCGCAGCCTTCCTGAACGGTCAAGAACGCCGTCACGCCGCGCCTGATCAGTTCGGCGCGCTTCGGCTGCGGCAGATACTCGAACTTGTCCTCGACGGCATAGTCGGTCTCGACGATCTTTTCGCCGCCACGCGCCCTCGCCAGCACACCGGGCAGCCGGTGGTAGGTCTGCGGGCCGATGACCAGGTCGACGGCCGGCGAGCGGCGGATGATCTCGGCACCCTCGGCCTGCGCCACGCAGCCGGCGACGCCGACCAGCATTTCGCGCCCGGCCTTTGCACGCTCGGCCTTCAACTCACGGATGCGCCCAAGTTCGGAATAGACTTTTTCCGCCGCTTTCTCGCGGATGTGGCAGGTGTTGAGCAGCACCAGATCGGCCTCGCCGATAGCGTCTGTCGCGGCATAGCCGTCGGCCGCCAGCGCATCGGTCATGCGCTGCGAATCGTAAACGTTCATCTGGCAGCCATAGGTCTTGACGAAGACCTTTCTGGTCGCGGCAGGCGGAACGACCAGGTTTTCGGCGGCAGCGCCGATGTCGTCGCGTTCTATCGTGTTCAATTCCATTTCGCGGCTTCTAACGCCTTTCCCTGACAAAAAACAGACGAATCTGGCCGGAACCTGCGCAGCCTACCGGCTCGGACGCGGTTCGGCGAGCGCCGCTTGTACCATCTCGCGCACCTGGCGTTCCATCTGCTTTGCCGTCTCCTTGCGGCTGGAGCCCTTGGAGAAAGCAATCGCCTCGCCAAAATGCACCTCGACGTCGAGGGCGCCCTCGGCCATCAGCACCTTGAGGTGCGGCATCAGCTCTTCATCGCCGATCCAGGCGGCAACCGGCCGATGCCGGCGGCCGAGCGGCACGCCATGCAGGCGCGTATAGACGATCGCCACCGGCTGGACGAAGACCTGTTCGGCCGCCCCTTCCGCAATCGCCATTGTAGCGGCGCCGAACAGCGTGCTCTTGAACGGCAGGATCATGTTGCCGTCGCCGGTCGAGCCTTCGGCAAACAGCACCATGGCGTCGCCCTTGGCCATGCGGCCGGCGATCTCGCTCGCCTGGTCGCCCGACGAACGCTTACGCTCACGTTCGATGAATACCGTGCGCTGCAGCTTCGACAGCATGCCGATCAACGGCCAGCCGGCCATATCGGCCCTGGCGATGAACGTCACGTCGACCATCGACCCCAGCACCATGATGTCGGTCCAGGAGATGTGGTTGGCAGCAATCAGCAATGGGCGCTGGCCGGACAGCGCTCCCTTGACATGGATGCGCAGCCCCAGCGTCCTGACAATCATCCTGTGCCAGATTTTCAGGATGAAGGTCTCGCGCCAGAGCCCGGTCCGCATCGACAAGATCTGCAGCGGCACAAGCACCAGCGAGCCGACGACAACCAGCCCCAGCGCCAGGAAAATCCTGATTTTTCCGATCATCCGCACCACCCCGGCGTTTGGCTAACGAAGATCGCGGCGCATGACAAGCGCGCCGGTCGAGCCGTGCTCCGGCGACTTGTAATAGTTGGCACGCTTGCCGACCTCGCGGAAGCCGAACCGCCGGTAGAGCGCGATCGCGGCGACATTGGTCTCGTCGACCTCGAGGAAAAGCGCCTCGGCGCGCTGTGCGTGCAGTTCACGCAGCACCGCATCCATCAATTGCCAGCCGAGCCCCCGGCGCCGATGCGAGCGTGCCACCGCGACCGTCAGGATCTCCCCCTCGCCGGCCGCCAGCCGCGCCAGCACGAAGCCGACCGGCGGCTTGGCACCCTGTCCGGTCTCGCGCGCGGCATAGCCGAACACCGTGTCCTGCTCGAGCAGGGCGGCGAATTCGTCGTCGGTCCACGGCCGCGCGAAATCCTCGCGATGCAGCACCGACATGGCCGCGCTATCGGCAACCGTCAACGGCTCGAGCGCATAGTCCCTGCGGCGCGACTGGAGGAAGGGAATGCGCATCAGGACTTGTTTCCGTTTGGACCATGATCTTTTCCCAAAACCGGTTTCCACTTTTTGGGATCATGGTCTTGCCTCGATAGAATAAAGCCGGCCTGCGGCTTTGCGTCGGCGCCGCGCAGATAGAGCGGTTTCGGTTTTTCGCTCTCGCCGTGTTTACCGGCACCTTGGGCCGCGGCCAGCCGGGCATAGACGGCGATGTCGGCGGTGGCCGCCGTCCCGCCGAGATCGAAGCTGCGCCCGGCCGCCGCGGCAATCTGGGTTGCCGCCGTGCCGGCGAGAACCGCAGATCTGTCGACCGCCATGGCTGCGGCTTGCGAGAGTGTGGTCACAGCCGGACCATAGATCAGCACCGACCTCTCATCGTAAAGTGCCGCATGGATCTCCTCGCGACCTGCATCGAGCGCGGCGAGCACGGCGCGACCGGGAAATGCCGCTCTCGCTTGCGCCGCCAGGGCCTCCAGAGTCGTCACGCCGATCGCCGGGATTTTCAGCGCCAGCGCAAGGCCGCGCGCCGCCGAGACGCCGACGCGCAGACCGGTGAAGGAGCCCGGACCCGTCGAAACGGCAATGGCGCCGAGGCCGGAATAGTCGGTTCTGCTGGTCCCCAACGCCTTTTCGATGACACCCATCAGATGCTCGGCATGACCCTTACCGAGATCGAGCACCGAACGGCCGAGTTCTTTCCCGGCCGCCGCGTCGTAGACGCAGGCGGCGCAGAGATTGGCGGCACAGTCGACGGCAAGCAATTTCATGAAGCGGCCGGTTGAGACAGTTTCGAAAACAGCTTCCCTCTGCCCGCCAGGGCTCATCCCCGCAAGGGAATAATGGATAAATCATCAGGCGACTTGGCTTCGGCGCGGGTCCAAGAATGTAAGTTCCACCGCACGCAATCGCCACAATAGGTATCGGGACTAGCCGACCTGCTCGATACGCAGCACGTGATTATCCCAGACATAGTCCGGCTCGGAACGGGTCGCGCCACCGGCTTCGATGATTTCGCCGGCACCCGTCGTCGCGATGAAGCCTTTCCCATCGGGCGCAACGCCACAGACCTCGACCAGAGCCTTGGTAGCGACGACGCGGCCGCTGGCCGTGTCGATCACGGCAAGCGAATTGCCCTCAGGCGAAGACACGGCGATGGTGCCGGCGGCAGGATTGGCGGCGACCGAGCCGATATAGTTCCTGAAGCCGGAGAGCACATCCTGCGACATATCGAGCAATTGCAAGTCCTTGCCGCGCGGCGCGCGGCCAACCAGCGGGGCACGGTCGGTACCCGGCCCCCTGTACTGGCAGCCGAACCAGACGGTGCCGGACCGGTCGGCATCCATATGGCGGATCGACAATTGGTGCAGCGCCGGCGGCAATTCGTGCTTTTCGGTGAGATCGCCGGTAAGGCGGTCGACCAGAACATAGGAAGGCTTCATCGTTGCGATGTTGAGCTCGGCGCGGCCATAATCCGGATGCGTCTCGATGCCGCCATTGGCCACAGCGATCGTCCTGCCGTCGGAAAGCAGCAAAAGCTCGTGCGGGCCTGTGCCGTAGGTCGGAAACTCGCCGATGCGCTTGAATTTCGCATGCGCGTCATAGACGCCGACGACGCCGGCGGCATTGTCGAAATCGTTCTCGGTTGCGTAGAGCAGCGTGCCATCGGCCGAGAACACGCCATGGCCGAAGAAATGCCGGCCGGCAACGCTGGCAATGGTGCGCGGTTCACCGCGGCCGGTATGGTCGAAGACGACAGCAAAGGTGCCCGGCTGCCTGGCAAACACCACCGAACGCTTGGACACCGGGTCGAAGGTAACATCGTGGCCCCGATCGGGCAGATCGATCGTGTGCAACAACTTGCCGGCCTTGGACAGGACGGCCGCGCCATAGCTGCCGTCGCGCTTGACGAAAGCGGTGGCGAAGACCGCGTCGGCGTCGAGTGTCTTTGCCCAGGCCGACGGCGCCATCGCCGCTACGAAACCAGCGCCTGCGGCCCTCAGGAAATCGCGCCGATCGATCAGCGGCGTCCTCATGATCAGTCGCCATCCAATGACGAGAACCCGGCGGTCAGGCCGAATTCGGCGGTCAGCCTGGTGCCGATCAGGGTCGTCAGGCTGGATGTCACCAGCGAGAAATAGTCGAGCTTCTGGCGCAGCGCCGGATCGGCAAGTGCCTTGTCGATCGGTCCCCTGATCGCCTTGGCCGCCTCGATCCCGTTGGTGAGCTGGATGTGGACCGATTCTGCCATCCAGCGCGCATCGGGCGGCAGCGCGTCGCCAAGCTGCGAGGCCTGGAACAGCGTGTCCATGCCCGCCAGATTCCCGGTCAGCGAGCGGGCGGTGTTTTGCGAGCGCCAATAGATCGCCTGTTTCGGTTTGTCGGCCTCCGGCTTGGCGCCCAGGAAGCCTTTCAGGCGTACGTGGCGGACCATTTCCAGTTCGTTGATGAAGACGCCGACCAGTTCGGTCACCGCTTCTGTTCCGTCGTGGTAGAGCGCGTTCTGCGGACCCGGATTGGCCCAGAGCGCGGCAAAGCCGTTGGGCTCGTTCCAGGCATCGCCAACTTCGCCGGCAATCGTCTCGACATTGCCGGCAATGGCCGCACCGTAGGCGCAGCGATAGGCGTCGTCCCTGCCGACCAATTGACTGGCTCCGTCGCCGTAGAGGACGAATTCCAGTGCGCCGAGCCCTTGCATGGCGACGCTCTTTGTAGCCAGCTGGGCCGGATCGGCGGCTGTCGGATCCTTGCCGGCAAGTGCCGCCTGCACCTGCTTCAGGCCGATGCTCTTGCGGTCCGGCCAAAACAGCATGCGCTCAAGCCGGTTGTTTTCCGCGATCGGCCCGAAACGGATGATTTCCACCACCGACCAGGCATCCACGACACCCGAGAATTCGGCGCGTGCCGCATCGAGATTGTCTCGCGAGGGCGCTTGGCAAAGCGCGTGCATGGTCTTGGCCAAGCTGTCCGCATGGTCATGCAGTCTGGCATAGGCCGGGCGGACGAAGCCGTCGATCGCCCGCTGGATCACATCCGATGCCTTCACCGCCGCGGATGCCGGCAGCGCACCGCCGAGGACCAGCATCAGAGCGAATGCAAGACGCTTCCGCATCAGAGCGACTCCAGAAACTTGATCAGCGCGGCGCGGTCGGCCGCATCGGCAGCGGCAAAGCGGTCACGCGCCTTCTGGCCCTCGCCGCCATGCCACAGAATCGCCTCGGCCAGGCTTCGTGCGCGCCCGTCATGCAGGAAGAAGGTGTTGCCGCTGACGGTCTGGGTGAGCCCGATGCCCCACAGTGGCGGCGTGCGCCATTCGCTTCCCGTGGCCTCGCCCACCGCCTGTCCGTCGGCAAGACCGGGTCCCATGTCATGCAGCAGGAAATCGGAATAAGGCCAGATCAGCTGGAAGGCCTGCGCCTTGTTCGGGGTGCCGCGACGGGTGACGAATTTCGGCGTATGGCAGGAGATGCAGCCTATATCGTAGAACAGTTTTTTGCCGGCGAGCACGTCCGGTCTGTCGAGATCGCGCCGGGCCGGCACGGCAAGGTTTTGCGAATAGAAGGTCACGAGGTCCATGACCGGCGGCGGCGCTTCGACCGGACCGAGGCGCTCCTGTACACCGTTAGGTAGGGCAAGGCAGGTCTTTTCCGCGGCGCTGCAATCGCCCCAGTGCTTCGGCACCTCAGGCGTCGAAATGCCGATATCGCCGGCAAAAGCGTCCGCCGATTGCTGGCGGATCGATGCCGCCTGCGCCTTCCAGCCGAAACGGCCGAGCGTCAGTTCACCGCTGCTGGCGTCGCGTATTATGTTTGGCCTGCCGGAAATCCCGTCACCATCGCGGTCGGCCGCATCGGCACGCGTAAGGATGTCGGCAGGAGCGATCTGCTCGACCAGGCCAAGGCCGATCATCGGCGGCGTCATGCGCGGCGACAGCGTGGTGTGTGGATCGAGCGCCCCGTAGGCGAGACCGTCGACCGAATAGCTCGGCTTGCGCAGCGACACCGTGCTGCCGTCCGCCAGTTTTACTTTTTGCTCCTGATAATCGACATGCATCCTGCCTTCGCCCTGCAGGCCGGGAACGGCTAGCTCCTGAAGTTGTGTGCCGTAGACCGGGTCGGGAAAGTTGAGCACTTTGTGATCGGCGAGCGCGGCTTTCTCCTCCTCGGTACTGGCTTCCCTTGCCAGGCGCAGGAACATCGAGGTGGTGCCGCTGTCGCCTTCGGGCGGATGGCCGCGGCCGTCCTTCAGATGACAGTTCTGGCAGGCGCGCTCGTTGAACAACGGACCGAGCCCATCCGAGGCTTGTGTCGAGGATGGCGAGGACACCCAGTTCTTGCGGAAAATGGCGTTGCCGAGCTTGAAGGTACCCTCTTCCTCGAAGCTGATGTTGGCAGAGGATTGCGAGAAGGCGTCCTTGTTGACGTCCTTCTTCGAGGTGCCGGCGCCGCCCTGCATCAGCTCGAATTGCTCGGGCTTGGAGAAATCGCTGGTCGGCCTGGTGATGGCGATGACGCGCGCCAGATCCTTCGGCGTCAGATCCGTGCGGCTGGTGGCAAGCCCCGCCGGTTGCGGCGCCCCGGCCAGCGCCGAGGCTGTGAGCGTCGCCACCACGGCAAGAAAGGCGCCGCGAAGGATACCGTATCGCGGCTTCTTCTGAGGCGGCAGGCCACAATGCTCGGCCGGCCGCAAGCGGCGCATGAAATCTAGGGGGCGCCGCATTCCGGCATGTCCTTATTCCGCCTCGTCGGCCGACGCTGCGTTGAGTTGGCCGTACTTTTCTTCGCCGATCGAGGCGAGCAGGTCGAGTTGCGTCTCGAGGAAGTCGATGTGACCTTCCTCGTCAGCCAGCAATTCCTCGAACAGCTTCATCGTCACGTAGTCGCCTGCTTCGTTACAAACCTCGCGCGAGCGCTTGTAGGCGGTGCGCGCGTCATATTCGCCGGCAAGATCGGATTCGAGCACTTCCTTGACATTCTGCCCGATGCGCAGCGGCGCCACGGACTGCAGGTTCGGATGGCCCTCGAGGAAGATGATGCGCGCCACGAGCCGGTCGGCATGGTGCATTTCCTCGATCGATTCAGCGCGTTCCTTCTTCGCCAGCTTGGCGTATCCCCAGTCTTCCAGCAGCCGGAAATGCACCCAGTATTGATTGACCGCCCCAAGTTCCAGAAACAGAGCCTCGTTAAGCCGCTCTATGATCTGCTGTTCGCCTTTCATGGGTTCTGCTCCCGTATTGGACGCGCAGGCCTCTGACGCGATCCAGGTGTGAAACGATGTCCACGCCGCTCGCCGCCGAGCGGGCATGGTAATTTTCGGTGACCCGAATGATCGTTTCGACCACATTTGGGAAGCAGCCGCAACAGCGACCGCGCTTGTGCATGGCGTGATAGACCTTCGCCGGCACGATCAGCTGCCAGGGGTCCTCATCCAGCAGTCCGACGATCGTCTGCTCTATCTCCTTTTCAGTGATGATGTTGCAATGGCAGATCAGCATTTGTCGCTCTGGCTGACGGCGCTTCGTTGCGTCGCGCGGCTGGTGGTTTCGATAGTCTATTGGAACACCTTGTCCGGTGAATCGAGGCTGTCCGAGCCCTCGAAGGCTATCGCATTGAGCTTCAGGGTACCGACGGCGCGTTCGATCGACTTGGTCTGATCGACCAGCGCGTCGATCGCCGCCTGCACAGTGGCATTGCCTTCCGTGTTGCCTTCTCCGATCTGCTGGTCATAGGCCTCGCCGGCAAGCGCCCGCGCCTTGATGGCCTCCATCTTGGCGACGGTGACGTCCAGTTTGTCCGACAATTCCTTGTCAACCGCCGGGTCGGCCGCCTTGACCATGTCGGCCACCGACGGCCCCTCGACGACAGTGCCGTCGAGCCGCTTGTAGCTGCCGTGATAGGCGGCACGGATGCCGATCGCATCGTAAAGATGGGAGTTGTAGGTATTGTCGGAGAAGCAATCGTGCTCCTCTTCCGGGTCGTGCAACAAGAGGCCGAGCTTCATCCGCTCTCCGGCAAGCTCGCCATAGGACAGCGAGCCCATGCCGGTGAAGATGGTCGAAATGGCGGCGTTCGGCTCGCCATCGACAAGGTTCTTGCGGGCGGCGCCGCCTTCCTTCCAGTCGTCGACCATATCCTTTAGATCGGAAACCAGAAGGTCGCTCGCCGATTTCAGATGCTGTCCGCGACGGTCGCAATTGCCGCCGGTGCAATTGGCGAGGTCGTAGTCGGTGTAGGGCCGTTCGCCGGCGCCCGGACCGGTGCCGTGCAGGTCCTGACCCCAAAGCAGGAATTCGATAGCGTGATAGCCGGTCGCCACATTGGCCTCGATACCGCCGGCCTCCTGCAGGGTGCCGGAGAGGAACTCCGGCGTCAGGTCGGTGGCGTCGACCTTCTTGCCGTTGATCTCGATCGACTTGTTGGCGATCACATTGGCGGTGTAGAGCGCGTTGGCGTCCGACTCGGTGCCGTAGCTCTTGGCGACATAGTCGATCAAGCCTTCGTCGAGCGGCCAGGAGTTCACCTTGCCTTCCCAGTCGTCGACGATGGCATTGCCGAAGCGATAGACCTCGGTCTGCTGATAGGGAACGCGCGATGCCTTCCAGGCCTCGCGGGCGGCGTTCAGCGTTTCGGCAGATGGCTTGGCGAGCAGCGCATCGACAGCCTTGTCGAGCGCCTCGGCCGTGATCAGCGATTCCTCGTATTTGGCGAGCGCAATGTCGGAATAGGTCTTGATGACCGCCTTGGCATCGGCTTGCGCCTTGGCCGGCAGCACGAACACGGCCGCCGTCAGCATCGCGGTGGCGCCGATCGCTGCAAGCCTGCCGCCATACCGCGCGGTCATCATCGTTCTCATGACTGTCTCTCCTCGGGAATCAATGAAATGCCGGCGCCGCGGCGGGCAGTTGCCAGCGGGCAAAGAAGGGTCGCGCCATCGCGCGGTTCGCGGAAGAAAGACACCGAAATGCCTCCAATCGAAAGGGTTCAAGGCCCAGACATCAAAGGGATGCGCTGACGCGCGAGCTTCCATAAAACGGCGAAGACGCCGGATGTCAACTGGTGGCATAGAAAAAATTCAATTGAAACAACAGTTTAGAATTATTCTAAACTAGAACTGTCAACTTTAACACCGACGTATGAGGAATGCCGGCGCATGACGCAGTTGACAGGCGGCCGTTCCGGGTGCGACCCGGATCGGCGCTCTTGCGGCGGCGCCGGACAATCGCCACCTGGCGAGACGTCCTAGATTTGGATGAGGAATCGGGCTGTTATGAAGAACGGGGTCGTCATTGTCGGTGCGGGTCATGCGGGCGTGCAAGCGGCCGCCAGCCTGCGCGAAGAAGGCTATGACGGCCCGGTAATCCTCGTCGGCGACGAAAACGAACTGCCCTACCACAAGCCACCGCTGTCGAAGACCTTCATCAAGGATCAGCAAGCAAAGCCGCAGCCGTTGCGCGGCGAGGCTTTTTATACCGGCAGCGCCATCGACTTCCGGCCAGGCCTCCGGGTCGAGCGGATCGACGTAGGCGGCCGCAGGCTGGAGATATCGGGCGGCGGTGTGTTGCCGTTTGACCGGCTGATCCTCGCCACCGGCGCGCGGCCGCGCCTGCTGCCGCTGCCGGGTTCGGAGCTTTCTGGCGTTGTGTCGCTGCGCTCGCTCGGCGATGCCCGCCTGATCCGCGAATTGAGCGCGCAAAGCGAGGAGGTCGTCATCCTCGGCGGCGGCTTCATCGGCCTGGAGATTGCCGCGACGCTCACCGCGGCAGGCCGCAAGGTTACGGTGGTCGAGGCGGTCGACCGGCTGCTCGGCCGCGCCGTGGCACCGGTCATCGCCGGCCATGTGCGCCAGCGGCTGGAGGCGACCGGTGTGCGCGTCCTCACCGGCACCACCATCGAACGGCTGGAGGACGAGAACGGCCGTGTTTCGGCTGCAATCACCTCATCCGGCGAGAGATTGCCGGCGCAGATGGTCGTCATCGGCATTGGCGTCGTGCCGAACGTCGAACTGGCCGAAGCCGCCGGCATTGCCATCACCAACGGCATCCGCGTCGACCAGCAGATGCGTACGTCGACGGCTGAAATCCTCGCCATCGGCGACGCGGCGTCTTACCGGCACTGGTTCACCGGTGGCGATGTGCGGCTGGAATCGGTACAGAACGCCACTGACCAGGCGCGGCTCGCCGCACGCACCATCGCCGGCCACACCGACAATTACTCGGCAGTGCCGTGGTTCTGGTCCGATATCGGTGACATGAAGCTGCAGATGGTCGGCCTGATTGCGGGCGGCGACAGCCATGTCGTGCTGGGCGACGTGGCCGAGAACAAATTCTCCATCTACCACTATGCCGGAAGCCGGCTGCTCGGCATCGAATCGGTCAACCGGCCCGGCGACCACATGCTTGGCCGCAAGATGCTCGGCGCCGGCTTTTCGCCGTCGCCGCAGATTGTCGCGACCGGGCCCGACGGGCTGAAGGCCGCGCTCGCCGCCTTCCAGCAGGCAGAGCCGGCCCGCGCTGCGGGATAAGATCAAACCCAATCACCCTGAATGACCGAGTTCGGCCGGGAGCTGACCTTCAAAACATATAGCGAAGTAAAGGAAACAGCGGTATTTTGACCAATTGAAATTCGTCGGGGGTGCTCATGGCTCTATATGTCATTGGCGCATGCATGGGTCGCACTGGCACATATTCGCTGAAGCTCGCCTTGGAGCATCTTGGGTTCGGGCCGTGTCATCACATGGCAGATGTCCACGCCAATCCCGAGCAGAAGGCGCTGTGGCGCGCCGCCGGACAGGGACAACTCCCGACCTGGGATGCGGCATATGCCGGCTATTTTTCCGCGGTCGATTGGCCAACGGCGCATTTTTGGCGCGAAGTGAGTGACCACTACCCTCATGCAAAGGTTATCCTGACAGTTCGTGACCCGGAAGCCTGGTATGACAGCATGGCGCAAACAATAGGACTCACGATGGATGCTGC